>MWDY01000289.1 GCA_002070755.1 Spirochaetes bacterium ADurb.Bin110
CGGAGTATGCATAAACCTTCTGGGCTTTGCCCTCGCAATTCTCCTGGATCTTCCAACGAGCCCTGCGATCATTGTGGTTGGCACCGTAGTAGTGCTGGGTTGCAAGCTTTTATCAAGCCTAAGCCAACAATAAAGTTAGGTTTAGGCCTTCATTCATCGCCTCAAACCCTTGCTGCCCATATCTTCTGCAATGCGGACTAGAGCATCTATATCATCCGTATCTGGAGGCAATACATCATTCCATCGGCTATCGAGGCAGTTGCCTGGTGCAAAGGCCGTGAAATACCATGGTGTCTCTTCAGGAACAAGGGCTGCAAGCGCTTTGACGGCTGGCTCGTCTAGATATCCCGGCACAACTACGCTGCGGACCTCGAATTCTTCCTTGTATTTTGCAAGGATGTTGAGGCTTTGGATTACCGCGGCAAAAGGAAAGCTGCTTGACAGATCGCCATAACGCTGGGCATCGGTCTTGAGATCGAGCGCAACATAATCGGGCCTTGTGCGCGGATCTTCGATCAGGGCCGAAAGCTTCTCTGGAAGAGATCCGTTTGTGTCGAGCTTGACAAGGAGGCCGAGCTCATGTATTTGCGCTATCAGTTCGCCTATTTTTTCTTGCAACAAAGGCTCGCCTCCAGTGAGAACGACTCCCCGCACAAGGTGCTTACGTTTTTCAATTATGGATAGACATTCACCGAGGAGGAGCAAATCGTCCGCTTCGCTAAGTACGAGTTCTCTATTGTGACACCATGGGCAGCGAAAATTGCAGCCTGTAAAGAAAATCACACTTGCAAGCCTTGCGGGATAATCGAGGAGCGATGTCTTGCGAAAACCTACGCGGATGCGCTCGCCAGATGGCTGTAAACTGACATAGATTCCACCTGGCAGCGTCCAATTGAACGGCGCTTGGTTCTCCTGGCTTTCATTGCTTTTCTGGATTTCATGGCTTTTCTGGATTTTCTGGCTTTTGTTCATTCTGTTCATGAATGCACGTTTTCCTGCGCCGCAAAGAATTCCTTAAGCTCTGGTACGCTACGCAGGCGCGCTGCTATCTTTCCATTTTCATCTAATACGAGGACGGTCGGCGTAGAATATATTTCGAATCGAGAAGCTTGTGCCATTCCTTCCTGCGAATCGGCATCGATTTCCTCGAAATCCACATTGCCAGCTAGAGCCCTTCTTACCGGTGGACAGTTCGGGCAGTTTTTCCTCGTAAAAAGAAGCACTATGGAAGCGCCATCATAATGCGCCTTGCTTATGTCATCTTCAACGCTTTCATAATGCGCCTCGCTCACTCCATGCTCAGGACTTTCAGACTCAGCCTTGCAATCCCTCTGTACTGGGCTATTGCATGTCGCTCTTTCGTTTGGTTTTGAGTCGGGATCGAATACGCGCCTTTCCTTATATTCTGCCTTTTTGCCTGCATTCCAATTCTTAACCGAACGATAATACCCGACTATGCGGCTATAGACTTCGGTTCTTGTCCCCAAAATCTGGGCACCCTCATCGATCTTCTCGCCCTTTTGTTCCATTTTTCTACGCTCTTCTGCGGCGCATAGCGGGCAGAAAAAGTGTTCTCCGGCGAGATACCCATGTACCGGACAAATGGAATAGGTTGGAGAGATGGTAAAATATGGGATTCTATATGAATAGGCTATAGTCTTTACAAGCTGAGCGCATGCCCGCCAGTCTGATATGGCTTCGCCAAGAAATACATGGAAGACCGTTCCGCCTGTATAGACTGTCTGCAACTCCTCCTGGAGGTCGAGCGCATCGAAGATGTCGGAGGTATATCCAACGGGAAGCTGCGAGGAATTCGTGTAATAGGGCTCATCTGTGCCAGAGGCGATTATTTCCGGATATCTTTCCTTATCGTGCTTTGCAAGTCTATAGGAAGTCGACTCCGCAGGCGTTGCTTCCAGGTTGAATAGATCTCCCGTCTCTTCCTGAAAATCGGCAAGCCTGGTCTTCATGTATTGCAGAAGCTCAAGAGCAAAATCTCTCCCTTCTTCCGTAGCCGTTGTGATCGAGGGAGAAAAGAAATTCTGAAGACATTCGTTCATCCCCACAATGCCAATCGTACTAAAATGATTCTCGAAAGTCCTTAGATAGCGTTTTGTATAAGGAAATAGACCCACATCGAGCAAGCGCTGAATAACTTTGCGCTTTATAACTAGACTTCTCTTTGCTTTTTCCATCAGCTCATCGAGTCGGCCGAAAAATTCCTTTTCGTTTCGCGAAAGATAACCAATTCTGGGCAAATTGATCGTCACAACACCTATCGAGCCAGTAAGCTCATCGGCCCCGAATAGCCCACCGCCTTTTTTTCGCAGCTCACGTTTATCCAGCCTGAGCCTACAGCACATACTGCGGACATCGGCTGGATTCAGATCCGAATTGATAAAATTCTGAAAATAGGGTGTACCATACTTAGCCGTCATTTCGAACAAGAGCTTCGCATTCGGGGAGTCCCAATCGAAATCGCGTGTTACATTATAAGTAGGTATGGGATATTGAAAGCCCCTACCCGATGCATCTCCTTCGAGCATAAGCTCGATAAAAGCCCTGTTAATCCTATCCATTTCTGGCCTGCAATCGCCATAAGAGAAATCGAGTTCTTTCCCTCCCACGATGGCTGGTTTGTCGCACAAGTCTTCTGGCACGGTCCAGTCCAGCGTGATATTCGTAAAAGGTGCCTGACTCCCCCAGCGCGATGGCGTGTTTACACCAAAGACAAAGCTCTGCAGGCTTTGCTTTATTTCCTTGTCGCTCAGATTGTCGACTCTCACAAAGGGAGCAAGATAGGTATCAAAAGAGCTGAAAGCCTGTGCTCCTGCCCATTCATTCTGAAGAATCCCAAGAAAATTCACCATTTGATTGGCGAGCGTGGAAAGGTGACTTGCAGGCTTTGATGAAATCTTGTCAGGAATGCCGCCCAATCCTTCACGGATCAGATCCCTCAAAGACCAACCTGCACAGTAGCCTGAAAACATTGAAAGATCGTGGATATGAAAGTCGGCATTTCGATGAGCTTCTGCGATATCCTTCGGGTATATCTGCGTGAGCCAGTAGTTCGCTGTTACGCTCCCCGAATTATGAAGAATAAGCCCACCAAGCGAATAGTTGACATTGGCATTCTCATTGACACGCCAGTCCGACCGAGCGAGATACCCATTCATAGTCGCAGAAATGTCCAACATAAGCTTCTTTGTGTCGCGAATCGCTTCATGCCGGGCTCGGTATAGTATATAGGCCTTCGAAACTGCAGTCTCTCTCTGTTCGATCAGAACGGTCTCAACTATATCCTGAATCTCCTCAATAGCCGGTATGGAGTTAGGATGACGAGTCTGAACGAGCTCCTTGATTTTCTTTTCAATAAGATCTGTGTATAGGATGGGTTTATTATTCCCCTGATTATCAAGGATCGATGTATTCGTTGCGACGAATGCTTTTTCTATGGCTTTCTCTATTTTATGTCTATCGTAACCCACCACTTCTCCAGAGCGTTTGACAACGCTCTTTATAGGTGGAACAACTTGCCATTCCAGAAAATCGGGCCCAAAAAGGCTGGGAATCTCTGTTCCGTTTGTCATATCTCGATTACCTCTACTATATATTGTGTATTGTACTAGCAAAGACACAATATATATTGGTCATTGGGCGGATGCAAGAGGCAATTTTGTATTATCTGTGATCTCACCCATCTCTAGGTTTCGCTTCAAGGATAGCACAATATTGATTGGATATTAGAATATAGCTATGGAAATGCTTTATCATTGTGATAGACTATTTATGCTTCAGCTTCCTGAAGAAATATAATGACCCAAAAAGCCCGAAGCGCTAAAACAAGAAAGAGTCAATCAAGAAGCCTTCGAAATTATCTTATTCAAAAGGCAACATGATTTTATTTTGGAATAAAGCACCTTCCAAGGACGAAATAAAATGGAACTAAGAAATCTATCAAAAGCCATCCAATTCATCGCGGATTTCATTCCTGAGGCCATGACGGAGACAAAGACGCCGGGATGCAGTATAGCGCTAATAAACGATTCGAAATTAATCTATGAGGATGGTTTTGGATGGAGAGACCTCGAGGAATCTCTTCCTGCAACACCGGATACACTGTATGGCATCGGCTCATGCACAAAAGCTTTTGTTGCTACCGCCATTCTCCTATTGGCAGAACAAAGCAAATTGAGCCTCGACGATCCTGCAGATCGCTATGTTCCCTTCAAGCTTCACACATCAAAAGGATCTATCACTATACATCATCTTCTCACTCATTCATCCGGCCTTCCTACGCTATCGACCTCAGAGCTTCTGATACAAAAGGGATTGGGAATGCAAGTAGTTCCCCCTCTTGCCAGCAGCAATGATTTCTATCGCTGGGTCAATGGAGCTCAGGCAGAGATTGCTTCGGAACCCGGAAAACGATTTTTCTATAGCAACGAAAGCTACCGGATGCTTGGTCACATTGTGCAAGTCGTAGCTAATATGCCATTTCATGAGTTTGTCACCAAAAATATCCTTGATCCTCTTGGTATGACTCGTTCCACTTTTGTCCGTTCCTGCTATGAGCGCGAAAATGATAGGATGCAACCTTACTTCTCTAAATCAGATGGAAGTATTGCGCGATCCACTTTTCCTTATCCAGATGTCCTATCGAATCCTGAATTCTCTTTCATGCTCGCAGCGGGCGGACTCATTTCATCGGCTCGAGATATGACAAAATTTTTAGCCGCCAATATGCCCAATGTGCAAAATGCGCTGCTTATGCCGGCTGACAAGAATATATTGTTGAGCGACCAATCCATTATGCTTATGCAAATACCTCATGTTGTCAAGCCAGATTCGTATTATGGCAAAAATGGTTATGGCTATGGTTGGACCATCACCGATGATTTTCTTGGTATGCCCATGATAGCCCATGGTGGCTCGATAGAGGTCTCTACCGCACATGTCGCTTTCCTACCACAAAAAGGCGTAGGCGCAGTGATCCTTGCCAACAGCTCAGGCATGTCACACGCAGCCATAATTGAAGGGATCTTTGCTTCACTCCTAGGGCTCGACCCCTTCGAAGTCATAACTCCTCTTCGCATAAAAAAAGGAATGTGCTCTCTGTGCGGTAGCTACGAATCATATCGCGGTGCAGCTAAGGCGCGTGTCTTCTGCAAAGAAGGGATGCTCTATCTTGAACAAAAGGATGGTCTACAAGACTCTACCGCGCCCTTAATTCCCGAGGGCGATAGCACGAAGTATGATCGCTTCTTTATCCTTACGGACGGCGCGCGCGAGCCTGTCGAGTTTCGAAGGATTCGAGATGAGACTCATGATGGATTTGATCTCTTTGTGGAGAGATATAGGTATCATAAAATCATTTAAAGAATCGGAAAATGGCACTTTACAATGTGCCCAGGTTGTAATTCTGAAGAAATCGGTTCTTCTATCCTGCAAATCTCTCTAGCTTGCGGACAACGAGGATGAAATCGGCAACCAGGCGGCACATGAATCGGGCTTCTCTCGTGTTCTATAGATCTTATCAGCGCACACCACCTCAGGATACCTACCGTATCTCTGTCTATATGTTTCTATCTGTCCCTTCAAGTCCTGACTCTCGTTGTACGGTTCCCATGAAAGCCTATGCACTTCGGTTAGTCCATCCACAAGACTCACCGACAACTTCGCCCCAAACTCGTACATCATGCGCGCCTTGCCTCTCGCAATAGGCCGCACATGCGGCTTTGAGATACTCAATATCCTTCCTTCAATCGAGCGGCTCTTGTGTGTGTACAATTCCCGCTGTTGCCGCACAAGCTCAGAGATC
>MWDY01000290.1 GCA_002070755.1 Spirochaetes bacterium ADurb.Bin110
GGCATAGGTGAGGGCCTCGCTCATCTCACCACCTTTTCTTTTCTCGTTATGAGTCCGACATTCTCGATACCATTCATTCGCAAAGCATCGAGGACAGAAATAATGAGCTGATACTCCGCGCCTGCTCGGCCTTCAAGAATTGCACGAATCTGCTTAGCATCTGAGCCACTCACGCGCTTACCTAGCACCGACTGGAGGCTTGTCAGGTTTGTTTTCGTCTTATCGACATAGATTTCATCTGAGGACACAACTACTACCCTTAGTTCAGGTGTAGAAATTGTCTGAGCGGTCTTAGAAGAAGGGAGTTGCAAGTTTATACCCGGAGCAGTCCTGAAAGTTGTGGTAATCATAAAAAAAATCACTAGCTGCAGTATGATATCGATTAGAGGCGTAAGATCAAAATTGATCTTAGGCGAAAGCTTATGGTTGCGAGCCATTATGCCTCCTTCGAGGGCTTATCCTCAGCCCTGCCAGGCTCTTTCCCACCATAGCTCGAGATAAAACTCACTAAGTTATTTACCTGTGTCTCAAGGCGGGTCATGATCAAATTAACTCTCGATACAAAATAGTTGTAAATCATAATGACAGGGATGGCGACCACAAGCCCGCCCACCGTTGTTATTAGAGCCTCTGCCACTCCGCTTGCCAGCGCAGCGGGATCACTTACAGCGCCGAATTTCCCTAAGACGCCAAAGGCACGCATAGTACCGGTGACCGTTCCTAAAAGCCCAAGCAAGGTTGAAATGTTGGATATGGTGCCTAGCGTAGTAAGCCCTCTTTCCAAATTGACCGATTCCAGAGATGCGGCATCTTTTAAAAGCTCACGCTGTAAGTATTCGGGCTGCTCTCTGTTTTCTATCCCAACCTTAAACAATGTTGAAAAAGGCGAAATATTTTGGTCACAAATAGCAAGAGCCTCGGAAAAATGTCCTTCCATCAAGCTTGTTTTTATACGCAGAAATAGCTTTTCTTCATCGATCGAAATACGCCTTAGATACAATAGACGTTCTATTACAATCGCGAGTGCCACCACAGATAGTCCCATAATGACCCATAGGATCGGTCCACCCTTGCTGATGAAATCTAACATGTCAACTCCTTGAGAAAAATATCAGCATCTTAAAAGTATATCGCTCAATTCAGCATTCATCCACCGCGAGCCTTCGGATGCGCTCTGCTACTACTAGCGCATGTTGCTCGGCCGCGCCTATATAAATATCGACATCAAATAGTTTTTCGATAGTATCTGAAGAAAGAAATGAAGCAAAGAATTCATCTGACTTGATGAGCGACTCAAGGGGATTGGCTTTTCCTTCTTTTACTGCTTTCCACGCCAGCATTGCCATATCCCGAAGGCGTCCATGGGCAATCTGCCGATCTGCCCCCTGTTTGCAGAGAGCCATTAGAACTCTTTCCGTCGCGGAAAAAGGCGCATAAGTGTCCAATGTGCACCGGATGGCTTCTTCATCAATGATCTGGCCATCGATAATATGCTGCATAGTCGTAACCAGCTCATCTGCCGTAAGGAATGCCTCGGGTAGAACGATGCGCCTGTTGGCTGAATCGTCGAGTGTGCGCTCGAGAATGGATAAAGCTGCATTGTCCCATGCAACATTCGAATAGGATAGAAGAAGACGAGACAGCGAATCTACCTTTTCGCATTCGATTGGGTTGCGCTTGAAGGGCATAGCGGAGGAGCCAATCTGATGCTCTCCAAAAGGCTCATGGAGTTCACCTAGCATCGGCATCTGCAAGATTCGAAAATCAAAGGCCATTTTATGAAGGATTGCACCGATCTCGGCTAGGAGGGCAATTATCCGGTAATCCTGAACTCGCGGATAGGTCTGAGCAGTTACATCGAAAAATTGCAAGCCTATATCCTCGGATAAAGCTCGTTCGAAATCATCGAGCTTTTCTAGTCCGAGAAGCTCCGCATAAGATGCTGAAGTTCCAACCGCACCCCTGAAGCCCTTTCCCCTAATATCAGAAATTGCACAAGAAAGATGCTCGTAGACATCTGCAAGGTCCTGAGCGTAACAAGCATAGCGATATCCCATTGTTGTTGGCTCTGCAGGTTGTAAGTGAGTAAAGGCCATGGCAGGCAGTGAGGCATAGCGCTCAATTTTTTCTACCAGCGCCAATAGGAGCTTTGTGAGCTCTTCTTTTAAAAGAGATAGGCTCTCGCGAATCCTTATAACCTCTGCATTATCCTCTATGTCCATCGAGGTAGCCCCTAGGTGAAGTACTCCACCTGCGCTTGGGCATTGTGAAGCAAAAACGCGAAGCTCGGCCATAAGGTCGTGGTGTATCGAATCTTCGATTCTATTAGCTTTTTCGAAATCGATATCATCAGCGTGGCTTTCCAGCTCGGCAATTTGAGAAGGCGTTACAAGGCCATAACTCGATTCTGCCCTAGCAAGAGCTATCCATATACGACGCCAGAGTTTGCGCTTATTGCGCTCGCTCCAGATTTCGCGCATTTTTTCACTTCCATAGCGCCATGTAAAAGGAGACAGAAACCGATCAAAGTTTTCCATGCGTATATATTAGCAAAGAGGGCATAAAAATTGAATCATGGATAGGGATTCCTTGCGAATTAGTCATGCAGGCCAGTAATGACGCGCCTGCAATCTCGACACACGGCTAATACACAAGGAGGTCGTATGAATCACCTTAACAGTATTCTGGTAGAAGGTAATTTGGTCCGTGATCCTAATTTCAGATCGACGCCATCCGGAAATCAGGTCTGTGATTTTACGGTTGCCACAAATCGAAATTATAAGATAGCAGACCAAAAGTATGAAAATGAAGTGTCCTATTTTGATATCGAAGCATGGGCAAGACTAGGTTCTGCCTGCGCTCAGAATCTTAAAAAGGGGCGCGGTGTAAGAGTTGTTGGAAGGTTAAAACAGGATCGCTGGACAGATACCGAAGGAAAGTCACACTCTCGAGTCAAAATCGTTGCTGAGCATGTGGAGTTCAAACCCATGAGCAAATCAGCACAGGAAGGAGTTCCAAAATCCGAAACGCCGTTCATCGAAGACTCAAAGCGGAACGAAATAGAGACGCCGGTATTCTAGGACTCTACCATGACAGAGAGTGTCCATGAGCTCTGTTAAGCCCAGGGCACGCTCTGTCAAAAATGTCAATAAAGCTTTAGCTCTTGGCTTTTTTTGATATATTATCTAAATAATAATGAGGAGATAGCACTTCAATAGCGTCTTTTATTGCTTGTTCTAAAAGATATATGAAGCGATCGCGGATTTCTGGATTCTTCATACGAGCCGTGGGGCCAGAGATGCTTAAAGCACCAACGAAGTCCGAACTGGGAATGCGCAGAGGCATGGCATAACATGTAAGTCCAACCTCGAATTCCTCGCTGTCTATACCATAGCCCAATTCTCTGGCGCGTCTAGCCTCGTGGATTATGTCATCAGGATCGGTATAAGTGAATTCGGTGAATTTTTCCAGAGGGCCAGGGCCCAGGATAGCATATATCCTCTCTTCGCTAAGCTGAGAAAGAATAGCCTTGCCAACTCCAGTACAGTATAGAGGTAGCCTATCTCCAGGCATGGATCGCATACGAAGGCTTCGGTTTGCTTCGGCACGATCGAGGAAGATGGCCGTTTCATCGGCAAGATAAGCAAGGTTCACTGATTCGCCAGTCTCTCGAGCGAGCCTTTCTATGATAGGGCGTACCTTATCTACTACCAACTGACGCACTGGTACTTTACTACCTAGCTCAAAAAGCGAAAGCCCGAGAGTCCAGCCCATTTTACAGCGCTCCACCACACCCTTCGATTCCAAGACATTTAAATATCTTAGCGCCGTGGCTTTATTCATACCTGTCTCTTTAGAAAGCCGGGCTAAAGAGACCGCTTCCCCTGTTTTTGCGAGATAAAATAGAAGATCAAAGGCCTTGCCAGCCGATTCACTCATGCTTTGCAACTCCCAAAATATCATCCGCTTTTAATATATCAACATATAAAAAGGCAAGTTATCTCGTAACTTTATACGCTGAGAGATGTGTCGTCAAGGAATACGCAAATCGTCGCGATCTAAATTGCATCTATTTATAACGGCTGTTTATGCATCCTTTCTTCGCTCCAGAAGCCGTCTTTCCAGTTGAAGCGCGTAGTATTGAGTAGTGGGCTACCTTGATCCACCGCTCGTGCGATATCCCGATATAGGCCTTTGGATGGCTCTGCGTTCGATAGATCGACAATGAAGCGCCAAAATCCTTGCTTCTTAAGATTTGGCACTAAATCGGTAAGAGAAAAAGGCCTTTCAGGAACAACCACAGAATAGTCTCTTTTTCCTATAAGTCTGAAAGTGTTGTCTTCGCGATCAATAAGATTTGCTTGGCCATATTTCCTCGACAAATCTGCTCTTATTCTAAATAGATCGGGATATGCAAAAACTATGGGAGCAAAAAATTGAGCTGGAAGGTATTCTGTGAGTCTGTAAAGATCTTGCCGAGAAATCTCGTATGGCGGAATAAAGGCCTGAACCCCCTGCTCGATATAATAAGCAAGCGCCCATTGATTGAATGTATAGAGCCAAGGACCAGCAATTAAAATGACCTTTTTCCCTCTCAGCATCGAAAAATGCGCTTGATTGTTCACGATTACAAGTGAAACACCCTTTTCGAGCCAATAATCGATTTCAGTGGCAAGCCATGTGGAATCGGCTTCGGCAAAAAATGGATCTAGCCAGAGAATAAGCCTATCTCGCTTAAAAGGAAGGCTTTCTTCTTCGCGGCGCATTGTTTCTGCATTCAGCTTATTGAAAAGGATCATGACCTTCTTGGGGCGAAAGGTCAGCGCGGCGTGCATGTGAGCAACCTTACCCACAAGGACATAGTTTCCTGGCTCGAACAGGGCCTCGAGCTTTCTGCCATCGAGGCGCGAAAGCACAGGGCGCGGGGCTGCGTGGTTGCTCGGAAATTTATGAAACTTATTGAGATTCTTAGGTAGCACTTGCTTATAACTCCGCGTCATACTAGCCGTCTGAATGAGGTATAGCTCATCGTTTTGCCGCCAGTCTCCATCCAATAGAAGAAGCATTCCATTTACTTCATATCGTATCGCTTGGATTTTGGCGGTTATGCGGCCTGTGTCGTCTTTTCGATGGATGCGTACGGAATCTCGTTCAGCCAAGCCTTCGTAGCTGTTCATTAAGGCCCAGCGCTTGCCATCGATGGTCCTTGCATCGCGAATTCTGCCAAGGGCAATGCCTGTGCCTCCAGACTGCTCGGGATGAATGTAGTCTTCGGACTTGCCAGCTATGAAAAAGCTCGTTTTTCGGCGAGCAAAATCCAACCGAAGTATAGCCTTGGCCTTTAGTATGGCTCTTTCTCTATCTTTCTCGTAATTGTCTAGCATGAAGCGGTAGGCCGATACCACTGTGCCAACATATTC
>MWDY01000291.1 GCA_002070755.1 Spirochaetes bacterium ADurb.Bin110
TTACCTCCGTACATTCTCTTTATCGCCCTCCTCCCTACATTTTGCTTCAACTTCTTATACAAGGTTCGTAGCAGTAATGACAGGATGTAGCGAGATAAACAGGATAATTTATTTTTAAGGGAAAAAAGATGGTGGAAAAAGACGATTGGCCAATCTAAACTAATCCTCTGTCCATAGATTCCTTGAATGCTCACATTATCTGATAACCCTCTCTGCTAAGTATGCTCTTTCTTCTAAGTATATTCTGACTACTTACTCATCCATCATCTTGCTAATCATCAAAAAACCTAATCATCCCATGGGAAAAGGCTGCCTATTCAATCTAAAAGCTAGCATCTCGCCCATCCTGTGCTATAATCAATAAATAAGGCTGAAAACAATTCCAGGCGGAGTTTTAATGAATGAGCAAGTGATCGCGGAGCTTACGAATTTTATAGAGAGAGCCCCTACGCGATTCTATCGCCTTGCATTGCTGGTTGGTCCCTTAGGATCTGGCAAAACGCCAATGATAAAAAAGCTTGCAGAATGTCTTGGATCCTCTATCGTGAATGTAAACCTCGAACTTTCTAGCGAGTTGCTTGCTTTTTCTCCACGTTCTAGACCATTTCAGGTCGCTCCAATACTCGCCGATCTAGTGGAATCGAGTTCAGAGCCAACATTGCTGGATAATATCGAGATACTCTTCGATCCTGCGCTCAAGCTCGACCCTCTACATCTTCTTGAAAACCTCTCGCGTAATCGGACAATTATCGCTTCTTGGCAAGGCTCTTTAATTGGCGGCAACCTAGTTTACGCAGAGCCTGGTCATCCAGAATATCACAGTTACAAAGACATTGACGCTGAAATAATCATAGTCACTCCTGATGAAAGGATGCAAAGATGAAATACAAGGATTTAATCCAATTTGATCCAATTGAAACAATCATCCAGCTTCGCGATGCAAATAAGACTGATGAAGCTCACAATCTCGTGCATACTTACGTGGTTTCCAAACAAATGGCAGAACGCATTTCTGATATTGCAATTCCCAACCTTCAATATGATGAGCCTCGCGATAACAAAGGTATTCTGGTTGTTGGTAACTATGGAACAGGTAAATCTCACCTCTTGTCGATTATTTCGTCTATTGCAGAAGATGCTGCATATCTTGAGGACTTGCATCATGATGAGCTCAGAGAAAAAGCAAGACCCATTGCAGGCTGTTTTCAAGTATGCCGCCTTGAAATAGGCGCAACCACAATGAATTTGCATGATATTGTTTGTAATGCGATTTCTGATCATCTCGGGGGAATTGGTATTTCTTTTAGATTTCCCGAAATGTCAGCAGCATCCAATAACAAGAGTGCATTTGAAGATATGATGGCAGCATTTGAAAGAGTATATCCTGATAAAGGATATCTCCTTGTAGTGGATGAGCTTCTTGATTATCTGCGGACCCGTAGAGATCATGAGCTCATCCTCGATCTCAATTTTCTTCGTGAGATAGGTGAAGTTTGTAAAAACCTTCGATTTCGGTTTATTGCAGGAGTTCAAGAGGCGATTTTTGAATCACCACGCTTTAGTTTTGCTGCTGATAGTCTTCATAGAGTTAAAGATAGATTTGAGCAGGTAATTATTGCGCGGAACGATGTCAAATTTGTCGTTGCTGAACGTCTGTTGAAGAAAAATGCTGAACAGCAACACCTTGTCCGCGAACATCTTCAAAAATTCAATCGATTTTTTGGCTCTTTAAGTGAACGAATGGAAGAATTTGTGAGCCTTTTTCCTGTACATCCAGACTACATCGATACATTTGAACGCGTAAAAATTGCAGAAAAGCGCGAGGTGCTTAAAACGCTTTCGCTAGGTATTAGAGAGCTTCTTGAGCAAGATGTTCCCGAAGATGAACCTGGAATAATTGCCTTTGATGCCTACTGGAAGAATATATGCGAGGACGCCTCCTTCCGCGGAATGCCAGATGTACGCCAAGTGATTGATATAAGTAAGAAAATTGAGGACCGAATACTATTGGGCTCCATCAATAAATTGTATAAAGAAAGCGCATTGAGAATTATTCATGCGCTCTCTGTGGAAAGGCTCACTACTGGCGACATCTATGCGCCAATCGGTAGCACACCTGAAGAATTGCGCGATCGGCTTTGCCTCTATGATAAGAATGCTGCAGAACTTGGAGGAAAAGAGCCTGATAAAGATCTCCTCACGCATGTTGAAACCGTGCTTCGAGAAATTATCAAGGCCGTCAATGGGCAATTTATTTCCTATAACCCCTCAAATCGGCAGTATTATCTCGACCTTAAGAAAACAGAGGACTTTGATGAAAATATAAAGAGCAAGGCGGAAAGCCTCGATAATGATACTTTAGACCGTTACTATTACCAAGTCTTGAGAATAGCCATGGAATGCCAAGATATAGAAACATGGGTTCCTCATTACCTCATCTGGCAGCATGAACTTGTATGGCTCGACCGCAATGTGACTAGACTTGGCTATCTCTTCTTTGGTGCTCCTAATGAGCGTTCAACTGCTGTCCCCCCGCGTGATTTTTATCTCTATTTTCTGCAGCCGTATGATCCTCCTTCCTTTAGAGACGAAAAAAAGCCCGATGAGGTGTTCTTCCGCCTCAAGAAGCCTGATGAAATTTTTATGGAAAACCTAAAGCTCTTTGCTGGAGCGGATGAGCTCGCTCTAATATCTTCTGCACAGCCAAAACAGATATATACAGCCAAGGCAGAAACTTTTCGCAAAAATCTGCATGAATGGCTTACAAAAAATATAGACACCGCATTTGAAGTTACCTATCGTGGTCAGTCGAAGCCGATGAGCCAATGGATGAGAGGTAAGTCGATTCGCGATCTTGCTGGACTCGGAGTAGACCAGACAATTAACTTTAGAGATTATGTGAATACCATCGCTTCTCTGTGCTTATCACCTTATTTTGAAGATCAAGCGCCAAATTATCCGCACTTTACTATTAAGATTACCCAGAAGAACCGTGCACAAGCAGCACAAGAAGCGCTGCGTGCCATTGCACAAAATCCGCAACAATCGCTTACTCGCCAAGCGCGAGCAGTTCTTGAAGCACTTATGCTGATCGATAATGATCGTATTGATCCTTCAAAATCACCCTATGCGAACTACATCCTCGATAAATTTACAAGCAAGAGTCCTGGCCAGGTTATCAATAGAAACGAGATTTTTGAAAGTGTCCATGGAATTGACTTCATGGATCCTTTGCAATCTAGACTAGAGCCCGAGTGGGTTGTGGTGATTCTCGCAAGCCTCGTCTATTCAGGCCAGATAGTCCTTGTTGTTGGCAGCCAAAAATTCGATGCAGCAAACCTGCAGGTGCTTGCTGCCACTTCGCTCGACGAGCTTACTGCATTCAAGCATATCGAGCCACCCAAAGAATGGAACAAGCCTGGACTGCAGGCATTGTTCGAGCTTTTACAAATAGCGCCCGGAAATGTCAATCTCATCATAGAAGGAAAAGAAGAGCCTGTCCGTCACATGCAGGATCAGCTGCAACAGCTTACAACAAGGCTTGCACAAGCCAAAAAAATCGTTGATGAGGGGCTAGAATTTTGGGGAGCAGACCTCATTGAAAAAGAAGAATTTAAGCCATTGAAAGAAAGCATCAGAGCGACGCAAGAATTCTTAGATTCCCTTCAAGGATTTACCACACCAGGGAAACTCAAGAACTTCCGATCGACCGCTGAAGAAGTAAAGCGTCATGAGCCAGTGCTTGTCGCGCTTAAAAAGCTTGAGACCCTTACAAATCTTATCAACGATCAGTATACCTTTACCAATTATCTTTCTCAGGCTGCAGAAATCCTGCCGATAGATAGCCCCTGGCGCAAAGAATATGAAAAAGAAAAAGAAGAAATTCTGCACCTCTATCGCACATTACCAGTCAGTGAATTGAATACAAGAACGAGAGAATTGAACATGCGACTGCGCGAAATCAAAAATGAGTACAAAAAAGCATATATTGAATTGCACTTCAAGAATCGTTTAGGTCGCGTTGAAGACGAAAAAAAGCGTAACCTGACGAGCGATCGTCGATTCTATGCCCTTCAAAAGCTCACTAGCATTGAGCTGCTGCAGAATAATCAATTTGTTGCATGGCGTGAAAATATTGCAAGTCTAAAGACTTGCTTTAGCCTTAGCCCAGAGCAGCTCGATAAAATTCCATATTGCCCTGTTTGCAATTTTAGACCTGTCGCTGAACCCGAAATTCATCCTTCAGCCAAGCATCAATTGGCAATGCTTGATGAAAAACTCGATCAAATTCTAGAGGCAGCTACCAATGCGCTCCTATCAAACCTTGCAGACCCAATAATTCAGCAGAATTTAGAGCTTCTCAAGCCCGATGAACGGGCAATCATCAATGCTTTTATGGCGGCTAAAGAGATTCCTGAGGTTATCGACAGCAATTTTATCAACGCATTGCAACAAGCGCTGTCGGGCTTGATTCGCATACCCTTGCGCCTTTCTGAGCTTGAAAGAGCGCTCAAACTTTCCGAAGGTCCTGCAACGCCAGAGGAATTGCGTGTCCGCTTTGAGGCTTTTCTTGAGGAGCTTACAAGAGGAAACGACCCAAATAAGGTGCGTATTGTAATGGAATAATTGGGCGAAGAAAGGAAAATACAATGGCCGACCATTTCGATCCTACCAGTGAAGAAGAGCTTTTTTCAAAGTCCGAAACAGAATCGAATTCGCAGCATGCATCCTCGTATGCGCCAGTCACATGCCTTGGCATAACGTTCCAGAACGACGAAGCGCGGCGCGCCTATTTTACCGAAGAATTGCGAAAAAAACTTAAAGACCCAGAATTTCGCAAGATCGAAGGCTTTCCGCTTGGTGCTGATGAGGATATTTTGGCGCTCTCAGATCCTCCCTATTACACAGCCTGCCCTAATCCATGGATCGATGAATTTGTAAGAACATGGCAAGCAGAAAAACCGCCAAAACCAGAGGGGTATGTGTATCATCGTGAACCCTTTGCCGCGGATGTGAGCGAAGGGAAAAACGACCCTATCTACAATGCGCATTCCTATCATACAAAAGTGCCCCACAAGGCAATTATGCGCTATATCCTTTACTATACCGAGCCTGGCGATATCGTTTTTGATGGATTCTGTGGTACAGGGATGACAGGTGTTGCAGCGCAATTGTGCGGTGATAAAGCCACTGTAGAATCCCTTGGCTATAAGGTCGATGACGATGGCACGATTTCTGAACAGGTCGTGCAAGAAAATGGAGAGAAGGTTTGGCAGCCATTCTCAAAACTTGGAGCGCGCAAAGCAGTGCTAAACGACCTGTCGCCAGCAGCCACCTTTATTGCCTACAACTACAATACACCGGTAGATGTGCAAGGGTTTGAGCGAGAGGCAAAGCGCATCCTTAAAGAGGTTGAAGCTGAGTGTGGTTGGATGTACGAGACCATTCATACTGATGGCAAGACAAAAGGAAAAATCAACTACACCGTATGGTCCGATGTCTTTGTATGTCCAGATTGTATGCAAGAAGTAATCTTTTGGGATGCTGCAGTCGACAAGGAAGCAGGGGCGGTCAAGAAGGAATTTCCCTGCCCGCATTGTGGTGCAATGTTGAACAAGCGTCGCATGCAGCGTGCATGGGTGAATAAATACGGCAGCGCCATCAAAGAAACAGTGCGGCAGGCAAAACAAGTGCCAGTTTTGATCAATTACACAGTGGGAAAGACTCGAGCAGAGAAAAAACCCGATGCCTTTGACCTTGCGCTGATTGAAAAAATAGAAGAAAGCGAAATCCCATATTGGTACCCAACTGAGAGGATGCCAGAAGGATTCAACACGGCACAGCCAAAGGGATCACATGGCCTTACTCACGTACACCATTTCTATACAAAGAGGAATTTGCGGATACTGGCAGATCTATGGACTGAGACTAGACATTCGCCACTGTTCATCAGAACAGCTTGGATAACAACGGGAATAGACACTATTTGTTCTAAACTGTTGAACTTTAGAGTTTCTGGTTCTGGGAAACCAACCCCGTTAAAGGGTACACTTTATATAAGTAGCTTGTTTCCGGAACTGAACCCACTAAGAATGTACTATAATAAGGCTTTCTTGAGGATAATCCCAATCTTGAAAAACAGGACCGAACATGTATGCATTGAAACTAATTCTTCGGCCTTACCAAATGAATATCCAGAAGAATCTGTTGACTATATCTTCCTTGATCCTCCTTTTGGTTCAAATATTAATTACTCTGAGCTCAATTTTTTGTGGGAATCATGGCTGAAGGTTTGGACGAACAATAAACCTGAAGCTATTGAAAACGAGATCCAAGGAAAAGGACCTCAAGAATACCACAGGCTTATGACCGATTGTTTTAGAGAGGCATATCGCGTTCTCAAGCCTGGCCATTGGATGACGGTTGAATTTTCTAGCACGAAAGCATCGGTGTGGAATAGCATTCAGACAGCTCTTGCAGAAGCAGGTTTTATCGTTGCCAATGTATCGATACTCGATAAGCAGCAACGTACTTTTAAGGCAGTTACGACACCAACGGCGGTAAAGCAAGACCTTATCATCTCCGCTTACAAGCCCAATGGTGGATTTGAGGAGCGCTTCCAAAAGGAAGCCGGCACCCAAGAAGGCGTCTGGGATTTTGTGCGAACCCACTTAGGATACCTTGCAGTGACTAAAATTTCCGATAACAAGCTTGTGTCGATTCCTGATCGCGATGCACGCGTGCTTTACGATCAGCTTGTGGCCTACTATGTGCGCAAGAATTTAATGGTGCCCTTGGATTCAGGCGAATTTCAGCAAGGCCTTGCCGAGCGCTTTCCAATGCGCGATGGGATGTACTTTCTCCCCGAGCAAGCAGCTGTGTACGATAGAAAAAAACTCGCACTTGGTCAGACTCTAGAGGAAGAACTTTTCGTTGTTGATGAGGCAAGCGCTATTGCATGGCTCCGCAACGAACTGCGTAATAAGCCGCAAACATTTCAAGACCTTCATCCAAAATTCATAGAAAAACTCACTGGATGGAGCAGGAACGAAGTCGAACTTGAACTTTCCAAGCTCCTTGTGGAGAATTTCCTCTGCTATAATGGCACTGACGAAGTACCAAGCCAGATTCATAGCTATCTTTCGACAAATTATAGGGAACTGAGAAATCTTTCCAAAGATGCCCCTGAATTGCGTGCAAAAGCCAAAGACCGCTGGTATGTGCCCGATCCAAATAAAGCGGCGGATCTCGAAAGGATGCGTGAGCGCGCGCTTCTTAAGGAATTTGAATCCTATAAGACCACTGCCCGCAGGCTCAGGGTACTTCGCCTCGAAGCTATTCGCGCTGGCTTTAAAAAAGCCTGGCAGGAGCTCGACTACCAAACCATTGTCGATATCGCAAAAAAGATACCAGAAAATGTGCTCGAGGAAGATCCTAAACTGCTCATGTATTATGATCTTGCGGTTACGAGAATCCAAGGAAACTAAGCAGTATGGATGTGCAGCAAGGAGGCTGGTATTTTAGCTCAGAACATGGTGAGCTCTGCCAGGTTATCGAACGCCTTACTCTCTGGGGCGAAGATATCTGTCGCGTGTGGCTTAGCCAATCGAATATGGTTGTGGGACTTCCTGCGAGAGATCTCAGGCCAGCGCAAACTGTAGGTAAGGTAACTACAGACAATATAATCTACACTGCCGCTGCTGCAAAAGTTGCCGATGCCATGGAACGCACTCGTCCGGGAGGAAGCGTGATGCTCTTGGCACCGCTCTCCGCTGAGGTGATTCCATTGCCACACCAATTACAAGCATTGAGTCGCGCCACTCGTGGCGATTATGTGCGCTATCTCCTTGCAGATGAAGTGGGCCTTGGAAAAACCATTGAAGCAGGTCTTATCATGCGGGAATTCAAAATCCGGGGACTTGTAAAAAGGACGCTCATTGTTGTTCCAAAAAGCCTCGTGGTGCAATGGCAGGCGGAAATGAAAAACCGATTCCATGAGAATTTCCGTGTTGTGTTGGGAGACGATATCGATTCCCTCGAGCGCATTGCTCGTACCGATGCCAGCGATCCAAGCCCATGGGAACTTTTCGATCAGGTTATTGTTTCTTTAGACTCGGTAAAACCTATTCGCCACCGAGGCAACTGGTCTCGCGAACGAATACAAGTTTACAACAAAAATCGCTTTGAAGAGTTGTGTGCTGCAGGCTGGGATCTTATCATTGTCGATGAAGCGCACAAGCTGAGTGGATCCGATGAAGGTGTCGCACGTTTTAAACTTGGGAAAGCGCTTTCAGATGCAGCGCCATTGCTTTTACTTCTGAGCGCTACACCGCATCAAGGGAAAAGCGATGCATTTTACCGGCTCATGTTCTTACTTGATCCACTTACCTTTGCAGAGAAAATGACCATACGCAGGGAGAAAATTGCGCCTTTTGTAATTCGAACTGAGAAGCGAAAGGCAATTGATGAGCAGGGCAATCCTTTATTTATGCCACGAACGACACAGCTTGTTCCAATCCAATGGCAGGAGCGCCATACACTGCAGCATCAGCTCTATGATGAAGTATCAGCATATGTACGGTTTGGCTACAATCAGGCCCTCAAGACAAAGAAACGTTATTTTGGTTTTCTCATGCTCCTCTTGCAACGACTAATTTCATCAAGTACCCGAGCGATACGAAAAACGCTTGATACACGCTATTTGCTATTAAAGAATGCACAAGAGCGCCTTACCATGGCGCATACTAATGCATTGGAATTAGAAAATGAGGAGGAAACGGCAGAGACATTCTATGAAATGGATGGTGAAGAGCTGCTTGAAATCTTGCTCGATATCGATCTGGATGCGCTCGATAACGAGATAGAACAAGTGGAGCGCTTAAGGACACTTGCTGCCTCGGCAGAGGCTGCTAATCCCGATGCAAAAGCTGAAGTATTGCTTGAATATTTGCACCGTATTCAGGCTGAAGAGCATAATCCTGACACAAAATTCCTCATATTTACGGAATTCATACAGACTCAGCTCATGCTCAAGGAATTTTTAGAAGCGCGAGGTTTTTCGGTAGTCGTGCTCAACGGTGCAATGAATATGGATGAGCGACTTGAAGTGCAGGGCGCATTTGCAAACGAAGTGCCTATTATGGTCTCCACTGATGCAGGCGGAGAAGGACTCAATCTTCAATTCTGTCATATCGTGATCAATTATGATCTACCGTGGAATCCAATGCGCATTGAGCAGCGTATTGGGCGTGTCGATCGTATTGGTCAATCGAATCCGGTTAGGGCATTCAATTTCATTTTTGAAAACTCAGTAGAATTTAGAGTTCGTCGTGTGCTCGAGCAAAAACTTGCAACAATTTTACAAGAATTTGGCGTCGATAAGGTGAGCGATGTCCTCGATTCTTCTAAAGCGGGAGCGCTCTTTCAAAAAGCATTTACAAATGCGATTGTCGAACCGCAAAAGGCGGATAGCGCAGCGCAACAGGCTATTGCAGACTTTAGGAAAATTGCTCATGAAACAATAGTGAATTCTCCACTCTATGGTTTGTCTGCAACGCCCGATCCTCAAATAAGTAAGAATATAAAAGCGGCTCCTCTTCCTTTTTGGATCGAACAAATGACTCTCTCATGGCTGCGGCTACATGGCGGAGCGGCACAGAAAAAGGATGATTATTGGCAAATCATCTGGCCAGATGGCAAAAAGGACTATCCCTGTACCTTTTATCAGAATCAACAAAAAACTGACACTCATTGTATTCTACTCTCCCCGGAAGATGCGCGAATTCGCCAAATGCTTTCTCAAGGAGTATTTTTTGCACCAACAAGCTCAATTCCTCGGATATGGCTTAAGAGCCTCCCATCGAATATTCAAGGTATATGGGCCTTAGGTGAAGTCCAGCTCCACATAGCTGCCATACATAAGACGAGCTATTTGCGTATTCCTGCGGTACGACGGGATTTCTTTACTATTTTTTTGAGCAACGAAGGAACGATATTTCTGCCTACCGCACAGCACATTTGGGATGTACTCCTTTCCGAACCACCACAGATTCATGGGTATATCGAAGGACATGATGCAGAAGATCTCTGGCAAAGCACCTGGAATGCACTTGAGAAATCAGGCAATGATCACTACCAAATGTTAATTCGCGCCCATAAAGAATCAATGGAGCAGGAAGAAAAGCGCGCAAACATTGCATTTTCTGCCAGGAAAAAAGCGATAGAAGCGTTAGGGCTTCCTGAGGTACGTAAATACCGCCTTGCACGGCTCGAAGAGGAAATGACACAGTGGCGCAGAGAATTTGAAAGAGCTGCTCAGGCGATTCCAGAGATGAAACCTCTCTTGATTATGAAGATAGAAAAGGAAGATAGCTAATATGGCTAGCTGGCGCGACGAAATTTTGAAGGATTTTCCTTCAGGCATTTGTAAACTCACTATTGTGCGAGATCCCGATAGGCTGTTTGAAGAAGCATTGCTGGTTCAGGAACTTAATTGCAGGGGCTATGAAATAGTAAAATTCGGCGACCCTATTGTATTTCGTTATGAATATGAAAAAGAGTATCGATCCGTGTGGGATGCTGGAAAATCTCTAAACCTTATTGTTATACCTGAAGAGCGAGAAAAAGAGGTAATCACACTGCCTTATGATATCATAAAAAGAGCAAGGACCTTGTTCTATAGCCTAGGGGGCATCTTTCCTACGCTGAGCTATCCAGTTTTGCAGAAGATAGATATTGCTTTGATCGATACCTTGTACGCTAAAAAGCATGTGCTCCCTTCATTCCCTGTTGGAGATACCGCTACAATCGATATAATCTTAAAGCTTGTCTATGGTCTGCAATCAGAATTAATCGATACTAATGAAGAGCTCCTTAGAGAATTGCTGCGGATACATTATCAACATCTTACCCTTGATGAGTTCTCTGCAATGCGCTTTGCCTCTGTGCTAAAAGAAAAGCCACAATTAAAAAAGTGGCCGATAGATATATTGCTACGCGACAGCAACACTTTTTATGAATTTTTGCAAGAACGCTGGCCATTGTATCTTGCCCACAAGCAGAATGACGAGCTACTAGATTCCATCACAATAGAACAGACACTAAGAATACCAGGTCCAAAGATTCTTCAATTTGCAGAAGATACAATACGTCCTTTTATCGATAACCTTTTTACTGAGGGCATGCTAAAGCCTGTTGTCGTTGAAGCACCAGAGGCATTTTTAGGATCTTGGGAACAGTGTGGCATTCTTGTAAGAAAAGAAGCAGCGGTACATTCGCGCATCACAAAACTATTTCAACACATTGAAGCGCACATTCCAATGGGGGCATCAAACTACCGTCAATGGCAGGACTTTATCTGGCCGTGGGCTGAATTATCAATGCTTGTAGAAACAGAAGGAACCTCAAAGGAGATGCAGGATTTATCTGAAATGAGAGCAGCTATTAATAAGCAATTTGCAGAATGGCTTACCCAGTCATTCAAATTGCTTATCAATCTTTCACCAGCCCAGCCCATAATGGTCCATCATGTGCATCGGATGCTCGAGCGGTACTTTGAAAAATCTAAAACCAGCAATAATGTTGCGCTTATCGTAATCGATGGACTTTCACTTTCGCAATGGATAAGCATTCGCCATCATTTTGAGACTCGCAAAGCTCCACTGAAATTTCGAGAGACAACCTTGTTCGCTTGGGTTCCGACATTGACCACTATTTCTCGCCAGGCAATTTTTGCAGGCAAGAGCCCTTTGAGTTTTCCAAACCAAGTCGAAACAACATCACAGGAAGAAATGCTGTGGAGACAATCATGGGAAGGTCAAATTCAATCACAATCATTGCATCTTTATTATAGAAAAGAAATTGAAAAGTCGAGCTGTCAAGAACTTTTTGACACGCTCGATAGCATGCATAAGCCAATAGTTGCAGGCCTGGTGATCAATATTGTAGATGAAATTATGCATAACAATATTCTCGGCGCCCATGATATGCAGAATAGCCTTAGAACATGGCTTGAGCAGGGGTATCTTGAACGGCTTCTCGATGAGCTAATAAAACAAGAATATTTAGTTTGGATTACCTCAGATCATGGGAATATCGAATGCGAAGGCAAAGGACGCCTTAGCGGAGAAGGCATTCTAGCCAGTGAGCGCGGTGAACGAGCACGAATATATACCTCTCAAAATTTGAGAGACGCTGCCGCTCAGAAACTAGCGTTTTCCCAGAAATGGAAGCCGATAGGACTGCCGGATAATTATTATCCTTTGCTTGCAACTGGTACTAGCGCATTTCTCAACGAGGGAGAAAAGGCTATAAGCCATGGTAGCATTTCCATTGAAGAAGTGCTTGTACCGCTTATAGAAGTAGAAAGGAAATGAAATGCAAGAAAATCGTACCGGGATAATAGGCATAAAACAGACAATCCGCCTCGAATGGATGGAAAAGACAGCAAATCTTATACTTGCAGGGCTTCCAGCAGAAAAAGTAAGGCAAGAGCTTACGAGGTATCTTGCAAATAGGCGAGGCAGTGGCCTTGAGCTTCCGAGAAGCGAACAGGACTGCAAGTTTGCGGTAGCCATACTTATGAACTGCTGGGTTAATCCACTTCCTGAACTTCCTGAAATCGAAGATCTTCGTACACAAGGTCTTCTACTCCTTCGGGAAGGAGTAGAAGACCATACAGCGATTCATTTTGGCATACTGTGTGCTGCTTATCCTTACTGGTTTAATATTGCAGTACAAACAGGGCGGCTTTTCAATCTCCAGGATGCTGTAACTGCTTCCCAGATAGTTACAAGGCTCAAGGAAATATATGGCGATAGACAAACCATTATGCGCACATCTCGATATGTGCTTCGTTCATTTATTGCCTGGGACCTTATACGTGATAGCGCACGGAAAGGTAACTACATAAAAAGCGAGCCAATTCATATTCATGATATGCGCAATGTTGCATTTCTTCTGCTTTCTGCTTTCTATGCAATGGGGAACCCGCAAGCAGATTTTAATGTGATCCTTCATTCGCCAGCATTTTTTGCCTTCAATATGCATTCTATAGCCGCTGAGACATTACACCAGCTATCGGATAATATCGAAATTGCACAAATTGGAGCCGATGTGCTTGTAATGAAAAAGTGAATCCATTTTTTAATAGAGAATTTTAATAGAGAATCCTTATTACAAATAAAAATATCCGCAAAAAGAGTCATAAAGAGCATATGCAGCTTGCAAATTGCAAGAAGTAACGAAGTTTAGTCTTGCGGGTTTGTAAAGTGAGGTGTAAAGTATAACTAAAGAACCAAGAGAATTACGAAGAAGGAACATACGATGCAATCAAAGAGAAACTGCAGGACTATTCCATTAAGCAAGCAACCTCTTGCGCTTGCACTGATTCAGCTTCGATTTTCTCCGCTTCTTAATATCTCGGATTATATCCCTGCTCTCCAAGATCACTTGAGGAAAAATGGTTTTCCATTGGTATCTCATAAGAATATAGCGAAGCTAGAAGCTTCTCCTTCCGGACTTGCACAGATTACAATTTCTCAGTGGAAATTTGAGACCCCAGAAAGACACACATCCATAATCTTGGATCAAGATCAGATTTTGCTGCAAACAACTGATTATGAGTCTTTTGAAAAATTTATCGATCGCTATTTTTCTATCCTAACTCCAATGCTCGAAATTACCGAGCATGCAACTCATGGCATCGCTGGCCGCCTTGGCCTACGCTATGTAGACCAAGTCACCCGACAATTCAGTGATGATGATATCGATTCATATCTTCGCTCTTCGATGCGAGGCATCGATTCTCCATATTTCAAGAATAAGAAAAAACGATACACTCACATAGAGGTCGCGGATACAGAATTAGGAAGTGGCCAGAAAGGAATGCTTTCCATCCGTATTTTGCGCAACGCCGAACAGCGAGACCTGCCTTCTGATCTCTATAGCGAAGCTCCTATGCGCCTTCGCACGATCGATATTGATGATGATTTTGCGCTGATCGACATGGATCATGGATGCGAAAACCCATTTCCATTGGATCGAACAGGGATTCCAATAAACCAGTTGGAAGAGATTTATTTTGCTTTACATGACACAATTGACGAAGTTTTTTTTCAATCTGTGGTTACGGAGGAAGGGCTGAAAAAATGGATGTAATTGATATCTACGGTATAGAGTCCTCAGAGAAAGCAACAACACCTAGTGGTTATATAGAAAAGGAATTTGAGCGGATGTTTTCAAGCGCACTTAGTCATATAATATCTTTAGGAAGCAATGTGCAATCTTCTGTTGAGCCAATTGCAGCCGATAAGATTCGAGCAATTCTTTCTTATTTTCGATTGAGTAAGAGCGACCTTGCTCGAATCTTGCAGGTGAGTAGGCCTGCACTCTATGCATGGCTCAATAGTGAAAGTGAGCCCAGCCCAGACAATTTGCGCACAATCCGAAAGCTTTATTCTTTAATAGAACCTTTAGGAACCGAGACATTGTTTCCTATTTTTTATGGTTATATCGAAAGGCCTGTGGGAGCATTCAAGAAAAGCCTTCTTGAAGCACTTTCCGAACCAGAGTTCAGTGAAGAAGAAATTCGCGCTATGGTGAAAGAGATACGTCAGATGTCCCAAAAGCGCGCTGAGCAGCTGGCGGAAAATGAGGCCAAATCAAAAGTTATCCTTTCTGAAGAGTCCAAGAAGAAGATTCTCGAAGACAACCTGTTGAGTATCTATAGAGGGGTATAATTCTACAATGCAGACAATTGAAGAAAGGTTTTGGGAAGTGGATTGGCATCAAGGAGACATTGTTGACTCTGGACAGACGAATGCTCTACTCGATGCATCAATAGATGAGAGGCCTTCAACTACAAAAAATTGTGTCCTTTGTGTGATTTCTCAGGATTGTGATATTATCGCTTCTACCGATAAAGAGCCCTATATTGAATTGCTTGCTGGTACAATCAACCCAACCGTTTGTCGGGAATTTGCTGATTTGAAGAGTCCAAGAAAAATCGATATACCAACAAAGGATCAAACTATTAGATTCTCAATAAATGATCGCTTTAGAGTGCGCAAAAAATCATTTTACGATCTCAAGAAGGATGAATTTGTCCAGCTTGATGAAAAATCGAGAAGTATTCTTAGACTCTGGTTGGCGCGACGTTATGTGCGAGCAGCATTCCCTGATGCATTTAATAGACGATTAAAAAACAATAAAAAACTACAAAGATTTTCTCAGGATGGGTTGCCTAGAGGAGTTTTTAGTATTTGGATTGAAGTTACCGATACAGAGCTAGAAGACGTTGATCCATATAAAATTAGTATTATAGTCGGAATCGATGACGATCTCAGCGAGCAGATGGCCCTGGAAATCGAATGTCTATTTGACCAAGCTTTTTCCTCAAGCACTGGTATCGTCGTTGAGAATATCCCATGTGCCACAAAGGATGATATTACACTTCGCAATCTGGAAACGCATCGGATACTCGCTGAAGATTCGCTGAGCCTTTCTGAAAGTACGAGCGCTTAAGAGTCTTCTGTGTAACTAGATGTTGGGTAAGAAATACTGCCTATTTTTTAGACTTCTAGTTACATGCAAGTCACCCCCCAAGTCGCCATGCAAGTCGCGGTTGAAAGATAGCTTTAGCCAGTCGGGCTCCCTAAAGGACCGCCTAGCGTAAAGAAAATCTTACAATTTCTTTTCTCTGCATCAGGGTCAGAATTCATTATGAGCCCTTCTTTTCATATCGGTTGGATTCTTGATGAGTCAATACCAGCCCTTGATGCCAAAATGGTCATGACTTAGAATTGCTTAGAAACTAGCGTTGCTAGTGAATGTGGTAGGAGCTGTTGCATAATTGGCAATTTAGGATAGGAATCTTTAGAAAACCGGATTTTCTGCTCGATGCTCGCTTATCGAAAATGTCGGGGAATGACAGCTCCTATTGTTTTATTGTGAAAATCTCAGACCATTAAAGGAGAATATCGATATTCTTATGGTCTGGAAGGAGTCGTCTGCAATGAGAAAACGTCTGTTTGTATGGTTGTCAGTGTTGCTATGCATCACTGGTCTCGTGATGGCGCAACCGACCGTCGGGGTAGGAAGCAAGGTCAATATCCAGATTCTCGCTACCAGTGATCTTCATGGTTGGTTTGTGCCATGGGATTTTGCTACTGACACAAAGGATACCAAAGGCAGTCTGACTTACCTAGCGACCTTGATCGATAAACATCGTGCGGAAAATCCCAATGTAATTCTTGTCGATGCAGGTGATTCTGTGCAAGCCAACCATGTGGAATATTTTATTGACCACAAGGAAAACCCGATGATCGTTGCTATGAATCAACTGGGCTACGATGTCTGGACATGGGGGAACCATGAATACAATTTCGATTACAAGCGTCGCTCACATCTGATCGAACAGGCGAATGCAACAATCCTGTCCGGAAATGTCCACATGAAATCGACAGGTGAAAGATATCTGCCTGCGTGGACTATCATCGAACGTGAGGGCGTTAGGATTGGAATCATCGGCGTTACCACCCCCTTGATCGCTTCCTTCGAGGAAGGGAAGGGTACATTGGATGAAGTGACAGTCGTCAATCCGCTGGATGAGGTGGCCACTGCCATCGAGGAACTGCAGAAGGAGCATGTTGATGCAATCGTTGGCATCATGCATATGGGACTTGATGAAGAGAACAATGTGAAGGGATCGTCCATCACCGATATAGCTGAGGCATTTCCCGATTTCGCTGTCATCATTGGTGGACATGCTCATGTCAATGTTGACAGCAAGATGGTCAATGGAGTTTTGCTTACTGAACCGTACTACTACGCGAGGGTGCTAGGAGTAGTCGACCTGTCCTTCGAGAATACCGATACCGGCTGGAAGGTCGTGTCCAAGAGCTCGAAGAACGAGCCTTGTGGTTCAGTCGAACAACCTGCATTGGTCAAGACGATGGAGCCGTTCAAGGCAGAACTCCGTTCCTATGTCAACACCCCTATTGGGAAGCTGATCAATGCCGACCTATGTGGTCATGACGAGATCAAGGGGATATCCAGCGTATACACTAAAGGAACAGGGATTATCAATTTGCTTGGGCATGCGGGCATGTACTATACCGGAGCGCAGTGCGCAATATTATGCACTGATTATGAGGATGCAGGATTCCCGATCGGTCCGATAAGCATTAAAGACATCTCGTCGGCATACTCGTTTTCGGCTGGGGAGATCACTGTCTATGAAATGACAGGAAAACAGCTCAAGCAGTTGCTCGAATGGAGCGCTGGATATTTCAATACGATGAAAGAAGGAGATCTAACCATTAGCTACAATCCAGAGCGCCGCGCATCGAAATACAGCTCGGATTTCACAGGATGCGGCATCACTTATACGGTAGATCTGACCAAGGAACAGGGGAACAGGATCAAGGATCTTGCCTTGATTGTCGAATACAAAGACGATGGTACTCCTGTCCTCAAGGATGGTAAACCAGTAACTATGCCAATCACCGATACAATGGTCATCAAAGTCGGAACCAACGACTACTACATGAAGCAGTGGAGGGGTAAGGGAGGTTGCCTTGAAGGCGCTTCTTTCAAGGTCGACTTCAGTTCTTCCGATGCTTGGGGTGACGATGGTTCGGTCCGTGCAATGACAGTACGATACATCAAGGAAGTCCTAGGTGGTGTTGTCGACGGTTCGGCATTCGCCTACGAAAACTGGCATTGCGAGACAGGTGTCGACCAAAATAGCCCAGCATATAGAAAGGCAGTGGAGCTGATCAACAGCGGCAAGCTGAAACTACCTGTATCGGACAAAGGGCGGACCAATATCGCCCCCATCACCATAAAGGATGTTGAGCCATTTCTGTGACATTCATTGATACCCGACACCTTGCTTGCCATTTTATCGATATATTTTTATATTAGCATTGTCTTATACGATGCTGAATGTTTATTGCTTCCTGCAAAGCGAAAGGCTTACTAAAGAAGGGAGGTAGAATATGCTAAAGAACCTTTTTTCTCCTATGCGTATTGGCAAGATGGAGGTAAGCAACCGATTGGTCGTACCAGCCATGGTGATGAATTTTTGCAACAACGATGGTACGGCGACAGAAAAGTATATCGCGTATCATGAGGCAAAAGCAAAAGGCGGATGGGGACTCATTATCACCGAGGATTACGCAGTTGATCCGCGTGGAAAGGGATTTGCGGGGATTCCTGGGCTGTGGAATGATGATCAAATCGAGAGTCATTCCAAACTGCCCGAGCGAGTGCATCGATATGGCAGTAAGATAGTGGCACAGATATACCATGCGGGCAGACAGACAAATCATTTTGTTATTGGTGCGCAGCCTGTAGCTCCTTCACCGATCCCATGCCCCGCGAATCAGGAGATTCCTCATGAGCTCACTAAGGATGAGATTCGGAACATAGTGGAGGAATTCGGAGATTGTGCCTTGCGGGCCAAAAAGGCGGGGTTCGATGGTGTAGAGGTTCACGGCGCGCATGGCTATCTCATTGCTCAATTCATGTCTCCCTATTCAAATAAGCGAACAGATGAATATGGCGGCTCTCTCCTAAACAGGATGAGGTTACCACTAGAGATCATATCCAATATACGAGCCAAAGCAGGGAACGATTTTCCTATCCTTTTCAGGATCTCTGGCGATGAATTCGTTCCCGGTGGAAGGACTATTGAGGATACAAAGGCCATCGCTGTATTGCTAGAACAGGCAGGGGTTAATGCTATCCATGTTTCAGCAGGCGTCTACGGAAGCATGCAGTTTATCATACCACCCGCTGCGGTGCGGCATGGTTGGATTGCCGATTTTGCAGCAGAGGTCAAGAAGGTCGTTTCCATACCAGTCATCACCGTTGGAAGAATCAATGATCCTATGATGGCAGAAACTATAATCGCATCAGGAAAGGCTGATTTTGTGGCCATAGGCAGAGGTTCTCTTGCCGATCCTGAGCTTCCAAATAAGGCTGCTGCGGGAAAATTCGACGATATCAACTATTGTATTGGGTGCTTGCAGGGCTGCGTCGGTAATCTCTTTAGAGGCAATCCTGGTGGTTGTTTGGTGAATCCTGTAACGGGCAGAGAATCTGAGTTTATCTTAAAGCCTGTCGACAAGAAGAAAAAGGTATTTGTTGCAGGCGGTGGCCCAGCAGGGATGGAAGCGGCGAGAGTAGCTGCGCAGCGAGGCCACGAGGTTCATCTATATGAAAAGAGCGATAAACTTGGAGGACAATACCTGATCGGCGCCATACCACCCAATAAGGGCGAAGTGGATATGTTCCTCGCATGGCAGCAGAATCAGCTCAAAAAATATAATGTGAATGTCCACTTCAATACTGAGCTGACGGTCCAGATTGTCGAAAAGGGAGCCCCCGATGCGGTGATTGTGGCGACAGGCGGAGAGCCCATCGTCCCGGATATTCCAGGCAAGGATAAACCCAATGTTGTCGATGCAAATGATGTGCTGCTTGGCAATGTAAATGTGGGGCATCGAGTTATCGTGATAGGTGGCGGCATGGTGGGTTCCGAAACCGCGGATCATCTCGCAAACCATGGCAAGGAAGTGACGATCGTAGAAATGTTACCCGAGATTGCCAAGGACGAAGAGGCTGCCGTCCGCTATTTCTTGATGAAGGACTTACAGGATAATGGCGTCAAGATATATGTCAATGCACCGGTAAAGAAGATTCTGGATGATGGCGTTATCTCTGAGATAGATGGCGCGGAAATCAAAATCGGGCCTGCCGATACCATCGTGATGGCCATTGGCGCTAAGTCGGTCAACAGCCTGACTAAACAGCTCGAAGGAAAAGTTCCTCAGGTTTTGACTGTTGGCGATGCGCTCAAAGTGCGCAAGGCGCTCGAAGCAGTGGAAGAGGGATACAGGGCGGGGCTCGCGGTATAGCGCTAGGTTCCTTTTAGAATATCGCGGAAAAATTGCTATAGTCGTTTGCGATGCCGAGCTGCTCTAGATAGACGGATATCATGCCTCTATGATGCGTTTCATGGTTGAACATATGGAGTATCATGCCGCCAAATGGATTGTCGTGCTCGTTCCCGTATGGGTCTTTGTACTTCAATCGCTTTGTGAGATCCTCGGCTGTCAATTCGTTGGCAAATTGTTCTATCATTTCGTCGAGCTCAGCCCTGGATTGTAAATATTGCTCGGTGTCGCCTATGACAACTTCGCCGAACTTTATTTCCTTCTTGAATAGATCGTGCTTAATAAACTGAAATTCCCTCAAGGTAGAGAAGCGCTTCAACCAGTTTATATCTGTGGCATAGATATGATTGCAAAGCGATTTGACTGAAGGGAAAAAGCAGTCGAATTTCTTTTCCCATTGTTCGTTGCTCAGTGTCGATATGAATTTGTTCATCTTTGCGTTTGTTGTTTTGTTATAAAGTGAAAACAACTTTACTGTTTCTAAATCCATAGTCTTGCCTCCCTAGTCTAAAATAATTGATCGTGAAATCGAATTAGCGTAGGAGCGAACATAGCTACTAATCTAGATAGTATAGCCTGAATTGATGCGCTTTCATACTAGCGATAGGAACCTCCATGAGCCATAAAAGAGGCGCATGACAATTCTGTGGCAATCCATGAGCGCTTTTATTGCTTACATTGTTAGAGTCGCTTATTATTCAATCTTAGGGAATCATCACCTTTGGCGGTGGTAGTTTACCGATATCAATGTGAGAATTGTTGTATTCTTACAGTTTATAGAATGGGAGGCTTGCTATGGGCATAATCGATATCTTTTGGATTTTCTTTATGATTTCAGCATTGCAGCCAGTGATGCAGCGGCGTTATCTCAATACAATGCGCACACACAAAATCGCACAGATTGAAAAAAAGCGCGGCTCACGCGTAATTCTCCTTGTACATAGACAAGAAACAATGAGCCTTTTGGGATTTCCGCTGATGCGGTACATCGATGTGAATGACTCCGAGGAAGTATTGCGCGCCATTCAGATGACTGATGATAATGTACCGCTAGACATAATACTGCACACACCAGGCGGCCTTGTGTTGGCTGCCCTCCAGATTGCACGCGCAATTCAAGCTCACAAAGGCAAGGTCACTGTCTTTGTTCCCCATTACGCCATGTCGGGCGGTACATTGATTGCATTGGCAGCGGATGAAATCGTAATGTGCAAGCATTCCGTTCTTGGGCCAATTGATCCACAAATAGGACAATATCCTGCTGCCTCTTTCATAAAGGTAATCGACCAGAAGCCAATTTCTGAGGTTGAAGATCAGACTTTGATTATGGCGGATATTGGGCGCAAAGCTATTCAGCAACTCGAAGCAGCGGCAGCCAGCTTATTGAGTAGACACATGGAAGAAGATGCCGCGGCTGCGTTGGCGACAAAACTGGCAACCGGCATGTGGACACATGATTATCCTATCTCAGCCGAAGAGGCCCGCTCGCTTGGCCTGCCTATCAATACTGACATGCCCAACGAGATATTGCAGCTTATGATGCTGTATCCACAGCCAGTAAAACAACAAGGAGGCGTGGAGTATCTACCGGTTCCTCGGCAGAGCAAGTCTCAGAAGTAAAGATTACTGCTACGAACCTTGTATAAGAAGTTGAAGCAAGATGTATGAAGGAGGGCGATAAAGAGAATGTACGGAGGTAATCCATGCATTCTTTTTCTTTCTGCCCAAATCCTGAGTGTCCAAATCATAAGGCTGCTCCCCAAGGCCGCTGGTTTGTCAGTCTAGGCTTCTATTCCACCAAATGTTTTGGAGATGTACCTCGTTATCGCTGTAAGAGCTGTGGTCATAGCTTTTCTTCACAAACATTCAGTTTAGATTACTTTGCCAAGAAAAGGCTCGACTATCGACAAATTGAGCGTCTTGTGTCTTCAAGCATGAGCCAGCGCGCACTCTCCAGACACTTCAAGGTCTCTTTGGGAACTATCAATAATCGCATCATGAGACTTAGCCACCAAACTCTTGCCATGCATTCTCTCTTACGTCCTCGTGCCTCTCACAGAGAGCCTGTCTGTATTGATGGCTTTGTCAGTTTTGATCGCTCTCAGTACTTCCCAAATAATATTACCATATCCCTTACTAGCCATAGCCAGTTCATTCTAAGTCTCAGCCATGCCACATTACGCCGCTCAGGCCGCTGCACCGACAGCCAAAAGCGTAGAAAAACCATACTCTATCGCTCAGTCA
>MWDY01000292.1 GCA_002070755.1 Spirochaetes bacterium ADurb.Bin110
GAAATGTTCGTCTGGTCTTTCGGCAATTTTTAGAACATGAACCATGTTGCCCTCCTTCTTAGAGCAGACTTTTGAGACGTTCCTGACTATTTCTTAAGTGCTCTCTCATCGCCTTTTCAGCAGCATTGGGATTGCCTGCAATTATCGTCTTCAAAATCATCTTATGTTCAGCATTCATTCTCTCTGTTTTGTCGAGATCGAATTGATAGATGAAAAATAGGCGTATGCGTATTATGTGATTTTGGATGTTTTTATAGAAATCCAGAAGTCGAGAATTTCCGATAGTCTCAAAAATCGCGGTATGAATTTCAAATCCAGAAACCACAGAACCTTTGATATTTTTCTTTTCGGCTAGCTCGAATGATTCATGATTCTTGAGCATCTCCTCGAAGACTGATTTGTCTCCTCGTTCAGCAACAATGCGAGCTGCTGCGCATTCTAGTATTTCACGAATTTCGAAAATTTCATGAATATAATCCAATCCTATGCTGGAAACGAGGCATCCTATACTCGGTATGATCTTAACAAATCCATCCTTTTCCAGTTCCTTAAAGGCTTCGCGCACTGGTGTCTTGCTTATTCCAAGCTCGCTGCAGATCGATTGCTCAGTCAGGGTATCCAATGGCTTATATTCATTATTGATTATGCGTTGCTTAAGTATTTCATAAGCCATATCTTTCTTATTGGCACGATCTATTTGACTCTCACTCATCTTCTCATTCGTTATTTGCATGATCATTTCTCCCTACAATTTTTATCGATATATCGATGGCATAATGTTAGCTTAAACCTGGTTTTTTGATTTGTCAATCAAAGACCTTCCACTATTTAATCTGCATTTCAGTTGCCATGAATATCCCTTTTGTAAATGGTTCGTACTGATGCCAAGGATATTCGCCTTTCTCATCACACATAGGCTCATGCGTTGCACCCGGAGCTAGGCAATCTTCTCGATACAACGTCGATAAATCCTTTTCCCAGAACTGCTGCATGCGACCAAATCCAATTATCTGCGTATGTACTTCACGAAAAGGAGGTCCACCCCAGTGAAGTCTGTGAAGGCCTACATGTAAGGGGACCTCATCAGCATAGGCCATATTGATTTCTACATCATCTCCCAGCTTGATTTTTTGAGATCGGTAAAGCTGAACCCCACTATGCCGTTCAGCCTTTGTGATCTCATACATAATTATCCATTTTCTTTTTATCTCCGAGAAAAGAGCTTCTTTATCATCATACTTATCAAAATTCTCAACTATGAGGCAGCGTTCGCAATTTTCTATCGTAATCCTAGCTAGAATTGTAGAATGCAAAAAGCCAAGCATTTCATGTCGAATCTGTATCGGTTCTTCGGATAGATTTAAGATGATGCTTCTTGGCACGATTTGATATTTTTGTTCATTATAAATATATAAAACATCAAAAAACGGCTCAGCGAAATCAAGTTTTTCTAAGCTCATTATTCTAATTCCTTTATATCGTGAACATAGTAAACTATTTATTTGGGCCATTCAAAGAATTCGATTAGTCCTATATGCTTATGTTTTAAGAAACAGATCAGATTTTCCTGAAAAACGCCATTTGTAATTTGTTCATATATTGAATAGTCACCAGTCGCCATGAGTTCTTCTACAGTTTTATGAATATCGTCGACATCATAGCAAAGATGATGCAGCACAAAAGGCTCCGTGGTAGCCTTAAGAATATCGCTCACAAAAGATTGTCTTGATGTATCAGCAGGCGCCATTATCTCTACAATGAGATCTCCTAATTTTACTCTTTGAACATACATATTCTTTGGCACATGGCGTTTTGCTTCGCTATGAACTTTTACATATCCCAATTGCAGGAATGCATCGATTGCACGATTCAAATCGTTTGTCGCATAACCTAGATGATTCAATTTCATTTACATATCTCCTATCTAAAAGTCCTTAGCTTGGAAAATAACCTAAATAAAAGCCCATAAATATTTAGATGATATCTTATCGATATATTGCTATTCTAAATCTGGTTTTTCGAATTGTCAATGAAATTTTCGCTAGAATTTTTCTAAATTCATTAGCAAATATATCGTTTAGATTTTGAAGAGCTGTTGTGAGGCTCTTTTGTATTTTCAAGTTCCCAATGCTCAGGAGCACACCATAGACTAGAGAGCATAAGTTCTTTAATAAAAATGAGTTCTTTTGGCAGCCTATCATAGAGCTTTGTAAATAGCTCTTCGTGAGAAAGAATTTCGTTTGTCCACAAATTGCGGTCTACTGACATAAGCTCATTGAAACGCTCTTTAGGAAAATCAAGGCCTTCCCAGTTAAGGTCCTCATATCGCGGCATTCATCCGATAGGGCTTTCAATTGCCTTAGCATGATTGTTGCATCGCCCTACGATCCATTGCAACACACGAATGTTCTCTCTAAAGCCCGGCCAAAGGAAGCTACCATCTTTACTCTTACGAAACCAGTTTACCCCGAAAATTTGGGGCGAATTACAATGTGCTCGGCCAAAATTAAGCCAATGGTTGAAATACGAAGCCATGTTGTAACCGCAGAACGGCAACATCGCAAAAGGGTCGCTCCGAACATAGCCCACAGAGCCTGCCGAAGCGGCCGTTGTCTCAGAACCGAGAGTCGCTGCTAAATATACGCCATAGATCCAATTAAAGGATTGATAGACCAAAGGATATACAGTACTTCTGCGTCCACCAAAGATAAATGCCTTTATTGGCACACCTTCTGGGTCATCCCATGAAGGGTCAATCGAAGGGCATTGATTGATAGGTGCAGTAAATCGAGCATTAGGGTGTGCTGCAGGAAGGCCAGACGCTGGATCCCATAGTGAGCCTTGCCAATCGATGAGGCCTTGCGGTGGGTCTTTTGTCATTCCTTCCCACCAAATATCACCATCGGGAGTGAGTGCACAGTTCGTAAAGATTGTATTTGCGCGAATTGTTGCCATAGCGTTCGGATTGGTTTTCTCTGAAGTACCTGGCGCGACGCCAAAGAAGCCAGATTCTGGATTAATTGCTCGCATTTGACCATCTTTAGTAGTGTGAATCCATGCAATATCATCGCCAACCGTAGTAATCTTCCAATTATCAAAATCTTTTGGCGGGATGAGCATTGCGAAATTTGTCTTTCCACATGCGCTAGGAAACGCTCCCGCTACATATGTCTTTTCATGGCCGGGTGATTCTACACCGAGTATGAGCATGTGCTCAGCAAGCCAATCATTATCTCGAGCTATGATAGAGGCGATACGCAGTGCAAAGCATTTTTTGCCAAGAAGTGCGTTGCCCCCATATCCAGAACCATATGACCAGATTTCATGAGTTTCTGGGAAATGGACGATGTATTTTTCCTCTTGATTGCACGGCCATGGAACATCTTTTTGCCCTGCCTTTAAAGGCATACCTACTGAGTGAATACAAGGCACAAATTTCCCATGTTCGCCGAGTGCATCGATGACGTTTCTTCCCACCCTTGTCATGATATGCATATTTGCAACTACATATGGCGAGTCGGTAATCTCTATTCCAATATAAGAAAAAGGAGAACCTATCGGCCCCATTGAAAATGGAATGACATACATCGTCCTACCTTGCATACAGCCATCGAACAATTTCTTAAGTGTTCCTTTCATGATCTTTGGATCGATCCAGTTATTCGTCGGTCCTGCTTCTATTTTTTGCCGACTGCAGATAAAGGTTCGGTCTTCGATACGGGCGACATCGCTTGGATCAGATCGAGCAAGAAAACAGTTTGGTCGTTTTTCAGAATTAAGTGGAATAAATGTTCCAGAGGCAACAAGGTTCCGACAGATATTCGCATATTCTTCTTTTGAGCCATCACACCAATATACAGAATTTGGCTTACATAATTTTCCAATACTCAGTACCCATGCGACAAGCTTTTGATTTCTTATATAAGAAAGATCTTGTAGTTTGGGTTCATTCATAAAGCTACTCCACCTCTCATGAATTGCTCCGTTCTTGCAAAAAAATGAAAGGGCTACCCTAGGCTCATACATCCCATGGTAGCCCTAATGAACATTATTGGATATTATTTTATTTCTATCGTTAGTGGCTGATCATCGTAATAGCGTACCCCATTTTTTATCGACCAGTGTTTCATAAAATCCCAAAGCATTGGCATTTCTGCAGGAATACAGTTATGTGCGCGATATAACGTTTGCGTCCACTTAATCATGGGAAATCCCTTTGCATTTGTCCATGTAGCGGTTATGAACCGTCCGCTTTTTTGAGTTATTAATGAGTCACCAAGCGAGCTAATTCCATTCGCTCTTGTGTAATATTGCAGCCATTGATCCAGCTGATTGAATGTTGAATCCCAGGGTGTACCTGTCATGCTCTCAATGTCGCCTTCGCCAATAATCGCATAAGTTGGAATCGATTCATAAACTGCGGCCTTTAGTTGCTCATTCCATTCATCAGGATCAAAATTTGCAACGCCTGAAGTAGATGCAATGGCAGCAAAATATTCTGGATGAAGCATTCCGAATTTTTGAGCTTCTACGCTTCCCGCTGATTGCCCTGTGACATAGAACCTGGTTTCATCAACATTGTAGTCTTCTTTAATGCGATTGAGCAAAAGCGGTACAAAATATTCATTGTCTTTGTGGCTTACCACTGTAGAATTTCGGCTATATTGTTCGCAGACCGTCACAAGTACTACTCCCTCTTTATCAGCAACCTTCCACCATTGCGTTGCTGGCCAGAACACTTTATCTGTCTGACTATCTCCTGGAAGAATAAAGATGACTGGTGCTCCGCTTGGCCAGAGCTTTGTGGCTGAATCAGGGACGTAGACCATATATTCGCGAACATACCCGTTTACTACGATATTAAAAAATTCACCCATGGGAACCCTTAAACCAAGCTGATTCCCGTAAGCTGTTGTGACATCGTAGCGCGTATATTCAGTCAGAAATTTGTAGATTGTAGTATTCAAAGAAACGTCCCAGAAGTTGACCTTTTTCTCCAATGTCGCAACTTTTGAGATTGGTCCGCAATAATCTGTTTGCCATGCATCTGAATCCTCGGCCTGTGTATACACTGTGCTTCCAAATAAGTAGCCAGGTCTAAAAAATACATCATCTTTGCAATCGCTCGCATTTTTCCAATAAATGATTCCATTTGTCACATTATCAAGGCTTGAGTTAATAAACCAAGTCGGTACTGGTACTTCATTGTATGAAATCTTGATATTTTCAGGAATCTGGATCTTTTTATACCCTGATGATAGGCCATCAAATTTTTTTAGAGCAAATTGAGAATAGAACTCCTTACTTGGACTTACTGAGTCAATATAAACTTGGCTACACACTAATAATGGATTTGCGGCAGCCCAAGCTTCTAAAGCTGCACCTCCCTTACCATATCCCGCCAAATAGCTTTCACCAAATATAGAAAAATAGGAGTTGCCCCTATAGAATCCTATGGCTGTATTTAAGTAAGCTTGCTCCTCCTCATAGCTTCCCCAGCCATTTGGACCGGGTTCAAGAATAAAGAGCCCCTCCTCATTTTGGTCTGCAAGATTCTTCCAACCTGCCTTTTGAATAAAATCATTTGTGGACACTCCATCTGGCACTGCAATAACTGTGAAATAGGCTCGTATTGGCGCATTTGGTGCTATATATATTTTGGCTGTTCGAGATATACCATTTATATCGAAGCTCTTAGAAAAGTACCCTGTCATTGGCAATTTATTGGCACGTGTATAATTATAAGGAGGATATGGAGCTTTATCGAGGCTCACTGCTTTTAGATCAGTAGCTAATGGTACTCCTCCGTAATATCGCACACCATCCTTGAAGGACCATAGCTTAAGGAAATTCCACAATAATGGCATTTCTGCTGGCAAGCAATTATGAGCCCTCCATGCAGTCTGCGTCCATTTGACCAATGGAAAACCCTGTGCGTTCTTCCATGTATAAGTAGTAAATCTGCCATCTTTTTCAACATTAGAACCATTTCCAAGGGGCCCTACATTGTTTGCCTGTAGATAATAACTAGCCCACATATCGAGATTATTAATGGTCAGATCCCAAAAGTCGCCTATCATATCAGAATTATCACCCTGCCCAGTAATGACATAGGTTGGGATCGTTCCATATTTTGCATTTGATAATAGTGCAAGAGAATTTCCAAAACCACCTGGAGCTCCAACCCCAGACGTTGAAGCAATTGCAGCAAAATATTCTGGATTGGTCATACCAAATGTTTGGGAAGCCATACTGCCTGCAGACTGCCCCGTGGCATAGAATCTTGTAGTATCAACCTTATATCTTTGCTTTACCAATTCGGCTAATTGTGGGAAAAAGATATCATTATCTTTGTGGCTCACTACAGTGGGATCGGAGCTATACTGCTCGCAGGGAATTACAAGAATAATTCCTTCTTTATCAGCGACCTTCCACCATTGCGTCGCATGCCAAAACACCTTATCAGTTTGGCTATTTCCAGCGAATACAAACAAAACAGGTGCCCCATTAGGCCACAGCTTTGCAGCTGAAGGGGGATTATAAATCATATATTCTCGCAAAAAGCCATTGACCATCATGGTTCCTATTTCACCATATGGTTTTCGTATGCCAAGCTGATTCCCATAGGCAGTAGTGTTGTCGTAACGGACATATTCTGTAAGAAAATCATAAATGACCTTGTTTAATTCCTTGTTGAATAAATTTGTGCTTTTCTCGAGCACTGCCACCTTTGAGATTGGGCCGCAGTAACTTGTCTGCCAGGCATCAGAATCTTTGGATTGCAGATAAACAGTACTCCCTAGAAGATAATCAACATTTGTTATTCCCTGTTCTCTACAATCATTAGCCTTTTTCCAATATTCAATCGCTGTTGCAACTTTAGCCATATCTTTGTTTATATACCATGTTGGGATAGGAACATCATCATAGGATATCTTTATATTATCAGGAATTACTATTGGTGTATAGCCCGTATTAAATCCGTCGAAAAACTTCTTTGCAAATTGTGAATAATACTTTTCTTCGAGGCTTGCTGTATCAATATATACCTGGCTGATGACAAATAGCGGATTTGCCGCTGCCCAAGCTTCAAGTGCTATGCCGCCTTTTCCATATCCTACAAGGTAATTTCCCCCAAAGATTGAAAAGTACTTGTTATTCTTGTAAAAGCTATTTGCAGCATTTAAATAGGCTTGTTCTTCCTCCCATGAACCCCAGCCTTTTGGGCCGGGCTCCAATATGAAGAGGCAAGACTCATTCTCATCTGCAATCTCTTTCCAACCACTGGAAGCAATAAATTCATTTGGATTCGTGTTATCAGGAATTGCAATAACAAAAAAGAAAGCTCGAATCGGAGCCTCTGGCGAGATATAAAATTTTGCTGTGCGCCTCACGCCATTTACATCAAAGCTTTTTTCAAAGTACCCTGTCATTGGCAACTTATTGGCGCGACTGTAGTCATAATCCGGATATGGAGCATTGTCGAGCGATTTGGGCTGAATTGAGGTTGATCCAAAGACGATATTTGGTAATAGGGTCAGGATTACTATCAGAGCCCCAAGAATTACATTCTTTCTTTTCATGATAATGCCTCCTTCAAGAACCACAAGGTTCAATAATGATCAGCAAAAGTATGAAAAGATGTTTGAGCGATATTTTGCTGATATATTTTTATTCTAAATCTGGATTTTCGCCCTGTCAAGGAAAATTTTGAATTTATATTCTTCTGGAATAATTCTAGTTGACAAGTAATAATTCAATGATATACTTAAAATATATCTCTTTTTGCTCAGGACTTGAATTGAGTATTTGAAATGATTTTCTTTTCTTTAATATTCACCTCACCTCTACTTCTTCTTTTCTCCGTAACCCAATATTCAATTGTTAGGACTTGCCGCAAGAAAGGGATAAATTCTTTATAGTTTGCTAAGGAGGCAATCTATGCAGGAAAAATCCTCAAGGGGCATGAAGTATTTATTCGTATTTTTCATGCTCGTCATTTCTATCTCTGCAGGTTTTGCTCAAACTTTTACTAAAGCAGAGCTTATTGCGAAAATTTCAGACTATTTTGATTGGCCACATCCTTCGCAATATAACGACATTTGGAAGGTCCCGTTAAAAGAAATTAAAGATGTCAAGCCTACAGATAAATATGCCAAGCAAATTGATGTTGCGGTTGAACGCGGCATAGTCTATCTTACTCCCGCTGATTATTCTGCAACTGCTGGTTATTTTTGCCCAGATAGCGCTGTTTCCCGTCAAGATGCCGCGCTCATATTTGCAAGAGCCTTCTGTCTTTCAGCGCCTTCGGTAGACCTCGTTGCTCGATATTCTGATGCAAAAGAGGTCAAGCCAGATGCTCGCAATGCCCTTAATGCTCTCTTATCTAGAGGACTAATGACTGGCAAAATCGCTACTGAGTTAAAACCTAACGATACGATTACTGCAGAAGAAACAAATCTCATATTTAATAAGATTACCAGCAGCATGGTTTCTCCTGTTCAAGCAGTGCCGTTTACAAATGCAATTGCTCCGCGGCGTTATGTAAAACTATGGTGTCCGACCCCAGGAGCAACTATTTACTTCACTAACGATGGAACCACTCCCACTACCTCAAGTCAGATATATACAGTAAGAGATAAGGGACATATCAATGAGATGATCGCTGATAATCAACGACCAGAACGGTATGTAGTCTATAAGGCTTTCGCAGTGAAGGATGGAATGGAACCAAGCCCAATTCAGACTTTTGTATGGCATCTCTATCGACCGGTGATTGATGACTTCAAATCAGACCTTATTTTAAAAGGAACAACAACAAGCCCAACAGTATATAGGCTCTATAACGATTCTGAATCAGTGCGCCCTATGGCATGGTATATAGAAGGAAGCAAGAGTGGTATTGTTTTTGATGCATTACAGACTCCCACAAGTTCTAAAAATCTAAAAGAATATGTGGAAAAAAATATTGCGACCAAGCCCTTTGTTCTCATCATTGGCCATGAGCATGGCGATCACACGGCTCAAGCAAAAAATTTCTTAGATGCAGGTATTGATGTTTATGCGAACAAGCGTGGCTGGTCCACCTTGGGTACAAGTGGCGGTCCTTTTCCAGCAATCTTTTCCTCTCCATCTGATCAATCGAAAATCAAAAATATTGAGCAAGGCGATAAATTCGACCTTGGCAACGTCGTTTTCGATGTATATGCGCTTCCTGGTCATGCAAATGGCAATATAATCCTTCACGACAAAGTCAACGGGCTCGTATTTTCATCGGATATATATGGTTGTACAAGAGCAGGATCAGCTGATAATGTGGCTGTTCAGCAGGTTAAAGCCGATCTTTTGCTTTCTATGGCTCAGCAAGTGTATTCGAACTATCGAAAAAATGGCGGCAAAACCACGATGCTCTTTACTGGTCACGATGAGGTTCCGCTGGCAGATAATAATCTAAGGCTCTTTGAAGCAGCCCTCCAACAAGTGGTTGACAAGGGAGAGGCAGGTTGCTCTCCTACCCTCCGCGGCAATAATGATGCTCCCTATAGCCGCACAACTCTTATTGGCGACATGTGGAAGGATGGAACAAATTGGATTTCCCTTAAGCTAATAGGCATTATGGGAGACAATAGTGAGTACCTCACTTCTTATCCAATCAATTATAACGGGCCTGATGGTTATCTAAAATATTCAGTACTCAGCAATATTGAAATCGAAGGTGGTGAATTGATCGGCACAACTTTGACATGGGCTCCTCCATCGAAACCATTCGTGTGGGCTGGAACTGAAATGATAGTGTCAAATTCATTACCAAATATGTTCGATCCATGGACTTATTCATATAGAATCAAAGTTCCGCAAAACAATAGTAGTATCAATATAATTCCCACAACTATGTCTACTAAAGTGAAATCTATAAAACTAAATGGAAAAGAAGTAGGCTACCGCTCGTCAAATACGGTTTATGTTTCGGACGGCGCGATAATAATAATTGATATTATTGCTGCTGATGGAAAAACTACAAGCGCCTACAAATTTACAGTAGAAAAGTAAACCTTAGCAAAACTTCAGATTTATCAAAAATTTAGCCTGTGACCTCTTTATGGAGTCACAGGCTTTCCTATTCATATATTCCAAATGAATAGAATCAGCTGGTTCGTTAAGCTCAATGAGAACTTTCTAAAGGCAACCCCACCCCTAGTTCCTCCCCAATCTGTGCGAGCTGCGCTGCGACTTTTTCGCTTATTGGGACGCCAAGACGAGCGCTTTCAGCTTCTGCTTCATGCTCCTTAAGCCCCGCATAGTAGACTCGCTGGCAGCCTTCGGCAGGCTCCGCTTTTTCGAGCTCG
>MWDY01000293.1 GCA_002070755.1 Spirochaetes bacterium ADurb.Bin110
GCGCGCTTTTCCTTAAGCGTTTTCTGGGGTTTTTTCTTCTCGGCCGTCTTAGGTTTATCCATCGATTTCATACCGTACCTCTTATTCTTATTATCGAAAAAATGACAGAGCTTTTCAATCACTTCTTTGCTGCATTCTGAATTTCCGAAGGTTCACCTTTTGTCACTTTACCCATAATCGTCCGAGCACAGAGCATACAGACTGTGCAGAAGAGGAATATTCCCTGATATCCGAAAACATCGATTATAATGCCAGTCAATACGGGGCCTAGAATGGCAGCAGCTTGGCTTGCGGTATAATAAAGGCCTGTATAGATGCCTATGGTGCCCCATTCTGCCATCTGCCATAGCATGGGGAAAGAATTTGTTATTATCGATACCCAGAAAATCCCGAAAACAAACATGATCGCCCAGAACGAGATCAATCTCAAGGAGTTTGGTAAACCAGCAGTAATCCATTTGTGAACAAAAAGCAAAAGCGTGAGCATCGATATTACCAGCAAGCATGCACGAATGGTCTTTTTTCTACCAAAGCGGTGTGCGACATAGCCCGAAGGGATAGCAAATATAGCATAAGCTATACCCACCATTCCCGCTGCAAGAGCTGCAGTGCCACTGGAAGTCTTGAGTACATCCACCGAGTACTTCCCGATGAATGGCAAGACACCTTGATATCCTAGAAACCATAGAAATATTGCGATTAGAATATAGAGTGCGCTCTTATCCTTCTGTGCGGCGACATTTCGAAAACTCTCGAGAATGGGTACTTTTTGTTCTTGCGTTTCTGAAGGATCTGGCTGCTTCTCACGAATGAATATGAGAAGAAGGATCACGGCGAGAATGACGAACAAGCCGCCAAGAGGGAAGGGGAGCCTATCCTTGGTAGGGCCAAGGATAGGAAGGGTGGTATCGAGATCCATTAGTCTAGCAAGGCCGATCGTTCCTACAATGCTTGCAATACCGCCCATTGTGTTGATAACACCATTAGCTTCGGAGCGGTAATCCGCTGGTATCGTATCTGGCATAAGCGCAACAACTGGTCCGCGCACAGACTGCTTTGTTATATTGAGAAGAATCAATGTAACAAGCAAAGCTGCTAGAGATAATTCCGTAACATAGGGTATGGCACCAAAAAGGAAAGCAGTAATGGGCAAAAGGACGAGAATGTAGGGCATCCGGCGCCCAAGCTTCGTATATGTATGATCGGACCAAGCGCTCACAAGCGGTATTAGAAAGATAGCTAGGATATTGTCGAGCGTCATGAAAAACCCGACAAGGCTCATTTTGCTTAGGTATCTGCTGAGGAATATCGGCACATAGGTATCATACAGCGGATCCATAAGGCCCATGGTGAAAAAGCCGAATCCGATAAGAAAAGTTATGCCCAAATAAGGTTTGAATCCTTTTTTCTCGCTCATCATAGCCCTCCTTGTGAGTATTTATATCTTTTCAATGCATAAGAACCTTACATACACCAAATGGCCGGATATTAATGTGTTGTACGCTGCCCTCTCCAAAGACAGTCTCCATGCGCTCGGCAAATTCAAGGAATTTTGATTCCGGAACATAAGCCTGAATTGTGCCTGCAAAGCCACCACCATGCACGCGCCACGCGGCTTCTGGGCTCAATAGATCCTCGCTCAGCATAAGAGCGATAGAAAGACTCTGCTGGTGCGGGTTGCCAGCGTGTATATTCTGAAGGTAATGCCAACTTGATCTTCCGGATTCATTTACAATTGACAGATAGGCAGATATATCGTTTCTGTTAAGGGCTTCCACCATTTGTGCAGGACGAGAGTTTTCATGTACAAAGTGCCAGGCGCGCAATAAAGCTCTATCCCCGCATTGTATACGAATGTCCAGAAGTTTAGCTAAGAGATCCTGCTTTTCAATTCCTCGCATAGAAGATCTTCCAAAAAGGGATGCAACGCATTTCATTTCTTTGGGAATATCAGAATATTCTCTTGTAAGATCCTCATGATTCGAGCCTGTATTGACAATGGCCAATACAAGGCCATTAGATGCAAAATCGTATGTCAGTTTTTCGATCTTTGGCTTTCCAGGTTCAGCGAAATCTATGAATACAATGCCACCTTCCGCGCATGCAATTTGATCCATAAGGCCGCAAGGCTTTCCGAAGTATTCATTTTCTGCCCATTGTCCTGCAATAGCCCAATCGACTGGGCTCATTCCATACTCGCCCATGTCGTCGAATATCGCCGCAATCAAAAGCTCAAAGGCTGCAGAGCTCGATAGACCCGAGCCCGCTGGTACTCTAGAGTCCATTGCAATATCAAAACCATGCCCAATTTGCATGCCTTGGTGAGTCAGCCAAGCTGCAAGGCCGCGTATGATCGAGGCTGAAGAGCCTTTTTCCTCTATCCTGAGTGCGGTATCCCTCAAGTCGATATTTATTGGAGAATAGCCCTCAGATACAAGAGTAACTAGGTAATCGTTGCGTGGACGGGCTAGGGCGAGCATGTCGAGATCTATTGAAGCTGCAAGAACACAGCCATTGTTATGGTCGGTATGGTTGCCGCCTAACTCTGTGCGGCCAGGGGAAGAAAAATAATGCAACTCTTGGGGACAGCTGCTTTCCAGAGGAGGTAACCTAGATACAAGCGATGCGTATCTAGCCTTGTGTTTTTCTGTTTCGCGATCCTGAAATGAGGCAAGAGGAATGCAAGGAATCTTCTGTTGTAGCATAGCCTACTCTTGCCTATTGTCCTAGAAAATTGAGGCAAAGGGAAGAGCCACAATCAATATATCAGGAGATAACGCAGAGAAAGTGTCGATAAGACGTATAGTCTTTTTCATGATCCCTTTCCTCTTTAAAAATGTCATCATTAAAGCAGCATATAGAGTACCTTTGGCTCCATAGGAAATATAATTGTCAAGGTCGGTTTAAATTTTCCGGTTTTAGTCTAAACTAAAACCGGAAAGTTATCATCGACTGTGACAATAATTCCTAATTGATATATAAGGATATATTAATATATATATTAATTGTGTCTTATATAATTCACATTGCAGTATGCAGAGAATAGTGTTAAAATCAAAAACAGGTTTTCAAATCGATAATTCAAGCTCGAGAGGTCAATATGAATCAGCTGGCAGAGGAATTGAATGCTGTCCTTGCGGGAACTGTAGCTGAGAGGCTGTTTTCCGAGATGGGAAGGCGTATGTATTTCCCTAGAGGAATCATCACCCAGAGTGCCGAGGCAGGAGAAAAAGCTTATAGATTCAATGCTACGATTGGCATGGCTTATGAGCATGGGCAGCCGATGATGCTCGATGCTTTGCGCGCCGAATTGCCTGGTTTGACTCCAACAGAAGCAGTTGCTTATGCATCCACAGGCGGGATCGCGGAGCTTCGTAAGACCTGGAAAGAATCGCTCTATAGAAAGAATCCTTCGCTCAATGGTAAAAAGATATCCCTTCCTGCAGTTGTTCCTGGGCTTACAGCAGCGGTATCCTATATCTGCGATATGTTTGTCGAGCCTGGAGATACAGTAATTCTGCCTGACCTGCACTGGCCAAACTATAGGCTCATTGTAGAAGAAAGAAAAAGTGCAGCAGGCATCACCTATCCACTATTTGCTGGAAAAGGCTACAATATCGAGGGCTTGCTCGAAGGTGTGCGGCAGGCAGGGCAGCGTCGGGGCAAGGCGATAATTATCCTTAATTTTCCAAATAATCCTACTGGCTATTCCTTGACCCTCGATGAGGCAGATCGCATTACAGCTGGGCTTTTAGAGATCGCACAGCAGGGAACAGATATCCTTGTGATTACCGACGATGCATATTTCGGGCTGCAATATGAAGACAACCTTCTCTGTGAATCCATGTTTGCGAGATTGGCTGACCTTCACCCGAATATACTCGCCATAAAGGCCGATGGACCAACAAAAGAAGATTATGTATGGGGATTCCGCATTGGCTTTGTGACCTTTGGTGCCGCAGGTTTTGGCGATGAACATTACGAAGCTCTTGCGAAAAAGCTTCTAGGAATAATACGTTCAAGCGTCTCAAGTTCAAGTAGTCTTTCGCAGAATCTTCTTCTAAAGGCTCTTAAATATCAGGGTTATGAAGCGCAAAAAGCAAGGTATAAGGATATTTTGAAGGGCCGTTATAAGGCTATGAAGAAGAAATTGGCCGAGATGACGCTGCCAGATGATTTTACTCCAATACCATTCAATTCCGGCTATTTTATGAGTTTCCGCTGCGATGGCTTCTCTGCTGAAGCTCTTAGGAAGAAGCTCTTAAATGAGAAGGGGATAGGAACCGTGTCTCTTATGGACAGCTATCTTCGCGTCGCATTCTCCAGCGTGGAAGAGAGCGATATTTCAGATCTCTGCGATGCAATAGTACAAGCAGTCTTTGAGCTTCACCATCAAAACTGACAAGATTTGTTTACTGCTACGAACCTTGTATAAGAAGTTGAAGCAAAATGTAGGGAGGAGGGCGATAAAGAGAATGTACGGAGGTAATCCATGCATTCTTTTTCTTTCTGCCCAAATCCAGCCTGTATCCATCATAAGGCAGCTCCCCAGGGCCGCTGGTTTGTCAGTCTAGGCTTCTATTCCACCAAATGTTTTGGAAATGTACCTCGTTATCGCTGTAAGGTAAACGTCAATTCTACACCGTTATCAATAAAGCATCATAAGGCAGAGGAAATGCTCTCAATTTGAGAGATATTC
>MWDY01000294.1 GCA_002070755.1 Spirochaetes bacterium ADurb.Bin110
TTGTGAAGCGCTGAGACGGGAGGATGGTATGGCATATAAGAACTTCATTTTAGTGTGCGGTGGAACGGGCTGTGAGTCTTCTCATAGCGATGAGATTTATAGAAATCTCATCAAGGAAGCCGAAGCCCTGGGTGTGAGCCATGATGTGCAGGTTGTCAAGACAGGATGTTTTGGGTTCTGCGAAAAAGGTCCAATCGTAAAGGTGCTTCCCAGCGAATCCTTCTATGTTCAGGTCAAACCGGAAGATGCCCATGACATCATTGCAGAACAGGTGATAAAAGGCCGTGAGGTAACTCGTCTTCTCTATCGAAAAGACAAGAAAACCGAGACTACCAAGCTCGAAGAGATTGAATTCTACCAGAAGCAATTCAGAATAGTTCTTAGAAACTGCGGCGTTATAAATCCAGAAAATATCGATGAATATATTGCACGAGATGGTTATAAGGCACTCGAGAGAGTCCTTTTCGAAATGACACCCGAAGAGGTCATAGCCGAACTTAAAGCATCCGGGCTTCGCGGAAGAGGTGGAGCAGGCTTCCCCACTGGCATGAAATGGGAGGCTGCTCGCAAGGCTCCCGGAGATATCAAATATATCGTATGCAATGCAGACGAAGGAGACCCTGGTGCCTATATGGATCGCTCCACAATAGAAGGGGATCCTCACTCTATCCTTGAGGCTATGGTTATTGCGGGGGAAGCCGTGGGAGCGAACTTCGGATACATCTACATTCGGGCAGAATACCCGCTTGCCATTCAGCGACTTAAGATCGCTATAGCTCAAGCCAAGGAATATGGGCTTCTAGGGAAAGATATTCTGGGCTCCGGTTTCGATTTCGATATAGAAATCCGCCTTGGAGCTGGCGCTTTTGTCTGCGGCGAGGAAACTGCGCTTCTTCAGTCCATCGAAGGAAAGCGCGGAATGCCCAGGCCTAAGCCTCCGTTCCCTGCTATGAAAGGACTTTGGGGCAAACCGACGGTTATCAACAATGTCGAGACTCTGGCTAACGTGCCAGTCGTTCTTACGCGCGGTGCAGAGTGGTTCTCCTCCATAGGAACCGACAAGTCCAAAGGCACAAAGGTATTTGCTTTGACAGGCAAGATCAGTAACTCTGGGCTCATTGAAGTACCAATGGGAACAACCTTGCGCGAGATTATCTTCGACATAGGTGGAGGCATAAGGAACGGTAAGAAGTTTAAGGGCGTTCAGACAGGAGGACCCTCCGGTGGTATCATCGTCGAAAAAGACCTCGATAGGCCAATCTCTTACGAAACCCTTACGGCTCTTGGTTCGATGATGGGCTCGGGCGGTATGATTGTTATGGATGAAGACGACTGCGTAGTCGATGTATCCAAATTCTATATGACCTTTTGCGTCGACGAATCCTGCGGAAAATGCGCTCCTTGTCGCATAGGAACGAAACAGATGCAGGTCCTTTTAGACAAGATATCCAAGGGGCAAGGAGAAGAAGCCGACTTGGCCAAGCTGGAGCAGATAGGCAAAGCTATGACAAAGGCATCGCTCTGCTTGCTAGGAGGTTCGGCGGCTAATCCGACACTTTCGACGATAAGACATTTCCGAGATGAATATCTTGAGCATATCCGCGATAAAAAATGCCGCGCAGGCAAATGCAAAGACCTCGTGATTTACGAAATCAACCCCGAAAAGTGCATTGGCTGCGGTCTCTGCGCGCGCCGCTGTCCGGTCCAGTGCATTTCCGGTGAGAAAAAGAAAGCCCATGTCATCGATAGTTCGAAGTGCATCAAGTGCGGCGAGTGTTTCACCGTCTGCAAGTTCGGTGCGGTCATCAAGCGCTAAAGGCAGGGAGATAAGACTATGGTAAACTTAAAAATCAATGGAATACCGGTTCAGGTTGCAGAGGGTTCGACTATTCTGGAAGCTGCAAAAAAGGCACATGTAAAGATTCCGACGCTTTGTTATAACCCAGATCTTTCTCCTTGGGCCGCTTGCGGCATATGTGTGGTAAAGGTCGAAGGATCTAACAAAATGTTGCGATCCTGCTGCACGCCCGTTTCCGAAGGCATGAGCATAATCACCAATGATCCAGAGCTTGTGCAGACGCGCAGAACCGTGATAGAGCTCATTCTCTCTACACATCCCGACGATTGTCTCGCATGCCCGCGCAATCAGGCTTGCGAATTACAGACTCTCGCTCAGGAATTCGGCATAAGAGAACAGCCCTTTAAAAAATTGGTGCGCGATCTTCCCCTGGATACATCCACTGGCAGCCTCATTCTCAATCCTTCTAAATGTGTGCGTTGCGGTCGATGTGTAGAAGTATGTCAGGAAATGCAAGGCGTCTGGGCTGTAGAGTTCTTAGGACGCGGAGAGTCTATCCGCATAGCTCCAGCGGCAGATGTCAAGCTAGGCGAAAGCCCTTGTATCAAGTGTGGTCAATGTTCGGCACATTGCCCGGTCGGCGCAATCTATGAAAACGATCAGACAAGTCTCATTTGGGACGCCCTTATGAAGGAAGGGCCGGATGCAAAGACCTGTGTTGTGCAAATTGCTCCAGCGGTTCGCGTTGCTCTTGGAGAAGCCTTCGGCTTGCCGCCAGGGACAGAACTGACTGGCAAGATCTATACAGCGCTTCGTCGCCTTGGTTTCGATGCGGTCTTCGATACAAACTTTTCGGCCGACCTCACCATAATGGAGGAAGGCACCGAATTTGTTCATAGACTGACCGCGGCGCTTAAAGGTGGCGAGGATGGAATTTTGCAGGCGACAATCGATAGAAGCTTGCCGCTCATCACTTCCTGTTGTCCAGCTTGGGTAGATTACATGGAGAAATACTATCCCGATATGATTCCAAATTTCTCTACGGCCAAGAGTCCGCAGCAGATGATGGGCGCAATGATAAAAACCTATTGGGCAGCCAAGGCAAATGTAGATCCAGCCAAGATTTACTCTGTCTCCATAATGCCTTGTACCGCCAAGAAATTCGAGAATAGCCGCGATGAGCATATGTTCTCCTCAGGATATCAGGATGTCGATGTCTCTATAACCACAAGAGAGTTGGCGCGCATGATAAAGCAGGCGGGTATCGATTTCCTAGAACTGCCTGATTCAGAGCCAGATAGCCCATTGGGCCCCTATTCTGGTGCAGGAGCCATCTTCGGAGCTACCGGCGGAGTCATGGAAGCTGCGCTTAGAACGGCTCATTTCCTTGTTACGGGAAAGGAGCTCGAGGAAGTCGAGTTTACCGCGGTGCGCGGCCTATCTGGTATAAAGGAAGCCACTGTTCACATCGACAACATCGAGCTGCGTGTGGCTGCAGCGCATCAGATGGGCAATATCGCCACGGTTTTGGAACAGGTCCGCAAGGCTAGGGCAGAAGGCCGCGAGACCCCATGGCACTTCATAGAAGTTATGGCTTGCAGAGGTGGCTGTATCGGCGGCGGCGGTCAGCCCTATGGAGCCAATGATGAAGTGAGAAAGCTTCGCATGCGGGGTATCTACGATCACGATGAAGAATGTGAGTACAGATGCTCTCATAATAACCCATTCATAAAGCAGGTGTATGAAGAGTTTCTGGAGAAACCTGGAAGCCACAAAGCCCATGAGCTTCTGCACACCAAATACAAGGAAAGGCCCCTCTATTTGAAATGAGAGGTGAATTAGAATAAGAATGAAAGGGGCGCTGCTAAGATTTGGATGGCAAGCGCCCCTTTTTGTTGAATGCGTTTTTAGATCCATGGGGCTCTCATCAATATTTCGAGCCGTGAGCCAGGTGCAATGCCAAAGTGTGATTCACCGCGAATTTCTAGACCATCTGCAGCAATAAGGTCGCCGCGTCCAAGTCCGAAAAAACCTAGGTTTTCAGCCATAGGGTCGTATCTAAGCGCCGAAATCGTCGCCCTCAAACCTCCATTTGTGCACAGGATATAGCGAACCCTTCCAGCCTTGTTGAGCATGGGCTCGGATACTATGCGACCGCTAAGTCCGCTAGAGCCAAAAGGAACTATCTTGTTGTCTTGCAGAGCTTCTTTGTCTTTCTCTTGTTTTTTGTGCTTTTTCAAGGCTACCCATGAAGCTTTGAGAGAATCGCGATCAAGCCCTGCGCAATCTGCAAGCTCTCGCACTAAAGGAGGAAGATTCCATTTCCATTCTGAGAAACAAGGCTTTTTCTCTTTACCCAGCATGGGGCAGGGTAAGGAATGGGGACAGGGGCCAACACATGCGAGAGATATGCCATCCAAATCTGCTGCAAGCAAACTATCGCGCAACTCAAGGAGCGGGATGCTTGTGTAGTGAGCAGAAGGCTCTACTATTACTATGATTCCCTCTGGCTGCAAATTGGGCAAAAATTTCAGTACAAGATCACGTCGCTTCAAAATTCCATTTGGCGAATCGGGCCACAACTCATTTATGCTGTTGGTTGCGATAATCAGATCATAGGATTCGCCATTTGGAGCGCAGAAGTCTTCGATCTCAGCACAATGTTCTATTATCTCCAGGTTAAGCCCTTTAACTCTTCCTTTGGTGGCTATGGCAGAGGCTGCTGCCAGCGCATGCTTGCTTTTGTCCACAAGACTAGCTCGCTTGGCTCCGAACGTCTGCGCTGCGAAAGAAGCGGGCCCAGGTCCACTGCCCAAATCCAACACAGAATGAATATTGGGAAGCATGGCTCTCGTTCTCAGCTCATGGAGTAATGCTGATACTTCGTAGAAGGAGACAGGCCAGTAGTATAGCAAATAGGACTGCAAAATTCTTTGTTGATCCATATATGAGGCTGCTATGAGTTTTCGATCTCCCGTAAGCCCACGCTGAAGGTAGCTGAGATTTTTGGAGATAATGGAGGTATCTATATTTTTGCAGAGTTCAAGACCAATCGATGAACTTGTTTCATACCAATTATTAAGCTGTGCGGAGAAAGCCAAATTTGATACTTCATTGGATGGTCTTTTCATATATACAGCATCATTACTATACTATATAATTCTATAGTATAGTGAAACTCGATGCTTCTATCCTAAAGGATTTTTTCCTAGACTCTTCACTTTCTGATTTCTTTAAGGAAATAGATATCTTCTACATAGACTTTATCTCGCACACCGCACAATCCTGTACCACTCTCCGATCTCTTGGATATGAAGACCCAGACTTGCTTAAGGTTATGGAAAACTTTCCTGTCCATGAGTCCGACAGAGAGAGGGCGAATCTACAACTACAGCGTATCTGGTCAGGTCAGATAGAGACTTTCATAGATGCTTTCAGGCTGGCTTCGAAAGATGGCTCGAGCTATCGATGGCTTCGTTTTACTCTCAAGGTTCTGTTGCGGAATTCAGAAAAAAGACCAAAAATCGTAGTGGGCCATGTCGTAGATCTCGACGATCTCATCACTTCCCAGGAAGAAATACGAGAGCGCCTTGTCGAGATCGATACCATGCGAGAGCTTTTCACCGCCATAAACAAGAGCCTCGATTTCAGCGAAACTTTTTCGAGAACCATTGACCAACTACGCCGTATCATACCCTTCGACAGAGCCTGCGCGGAATCTCTCGAAGATGGAAGATTGGTAGTTGTTGCGGGCTATGGCTACAATGACAGCGATCTCAGTGGCCTTGTTTTTCCGGCTCATGGGGTTGAAAATCCGGCCGTGCGCGCAATTGAAGAGCGTAGGATCGTTATTTGCAATGATGTTCAGCACTCATTTCCAGGCTTCATCAACGCTACAGAGGAATTCACTGCCATGTCTTGGCTAGGTATTCCGCTTATATACGAAAAGAAAGTGATTGGATTACTCACCTTAGATAACAAAGAATTGAATGCCTATAGCGATCAGCATGTCAGGATTGCAAGCGAGCTATCGGAATATATCGCCATTGCTCTAGAGCACGCGCGCAGGCATCAGCTAGTGACAAGGCAAGCCATGACCGACAAGCTTACAGGGCTCGCAAACCGCTATGGTCTTGAGACTCATGGCCTAGAAGTTTTTCAGAAGGCAATAGAACAGGAGCACTCCATAGGTGTGCTTATCATCGACATCGATCACTTTAAGCAAATAAACGACACATACGGACACGCTTATGGCGATGTTGTTCTTCAGACAATAGCTCTTACTATTCGTGGTCAGATTCGTACACGAGACTATGCAATTCGATATGGTGGAGAAGAATTCGTTGTGCTTCTTCCTGAGTTGGGCACGCGAGAAGCCTTGATTGTCGCGGAGAGGCTTCGCAACAAAATTGCTCAAATCAAAATGGAAGATAATAAAAAAATGCCCACAGTGAGTATAGGAATATATGCTGCTATCCCTGGCACCCTCGATATACTGCATGAGTTTATTAGAAAAGCCGATATGGCTCTATATGCAGCAAAAGAGGCGGGCAGAAACCGCTCTCGAGTCTGGTCGATCAGCCCTGAATTCTACGGAGAAAAATAGGCACAATCTACTCGTGTTTTTTTCGCTCTTCCGCCTTTCGAGAAATACGGTTCCAGATCGAGCTCATACCCATCGCTTTTTTTGCCATGGAAAGCGTAATTCTTGCCTCTTCGCGCATATGAAGAGTGCCATCATATATGATTTCTTCGACTAGACCTTTTTGTGATTCGTAGTAAGCTCGTCTTTCGCGTATGGGATCTAAAAAATCATTGAGGACTTTGGCTAGTCTCTCTTTTACTTCGACATCGCCTACTTTGCCAGCTCTGTATCGTGCTTTGAGCTCTTCGACTTCAGCCGTATCTTGATTGAAAGCATCGTGATAGATAAAGACTGGATTTCCCTCAACGGTGCCGGGAATATCGGCTCGTATGCGCTTTGGGTCGGTATACATCGACATGACACGTCTATACACGGTTTTTGCGTCATCGGAAAGGAAGATAGCGTTGTTCAAACTCTTAGACATCTTGGTATTTCCGTCTGTTCCCACAAGGGAACCATATTCCGAGACCATAACTTCCGGAACAGGAAAGGTCTCACCATAGAGATAGTTGAAGCGTCTTGCGATTTCCCTTGTAACTTCGACATGGGCTTCGTTGTCTTTGCCCACTGGAACGAGATGTGCGCGAGGAAGCAGAATGTCGGCTGCCTGCAGCACGGGATATCCCAAAAGGCCAAAGGGCATCTCTTCGATATGCGCATTTTGTGCCATTTCTTTGAGACTTGGCACGCGAGAAAGCCTCGGTACAGTTATCAGATTTCCGAAAAAAAGCGAGAGTTCGGTTACTTCTGGAACCGCGGACTGTAGATAGATCACCGATTTATTTGGATCTATGCCAACCGAGAGATAATCTAGGACCGCTGAGTGTATATTTTCGGGAAGTCGCTCTATGTTTTCTTTTTCTGGCCTAGTGGTGAGCGTATGGAGATCTGCGATTATGAAGAAGCACTCGTATTCGTCCTGAAGGCGCACGCGATTCGCCAGCGAGCCGACATAATGACCGAGATGCAATTTCCCCGTAGGTCTATCGCCCGTAAGAATGCGCTTTTTTTGCATTATAGTTCTCCGATTCTCTTTAACTGAATGATGAAGTGTTGAAACAGTGTAGCGAAACAGAAAAAAAAGGGCAATGAGCAAAGAGCTTGGAAAGAGGTGCGTTGTAATTTGGACAAGGGTTGTAATTCCTGGTCCTGCTCAGTTCATTAAAAATGCGCTAGAATGCAGGCATGTGGCTGATAATTGTAGTTTATGCTGGCTTGGTATGCATCCTGACAGCGCTGTCCTATGCACTTATGTTTAAGCCAAAATGCAAGAGCCTTGAATTTACGAAGCAAGTCTCGCTCGAGCGAGGGGAGTTCGATGAGAGTTTTTTAAATCTCGATTGGCAGGAATGGTCATTCGCATCGCCTCATGGCTATACTCTGAAAGGCCAGTATCTACGAGGAAAAAAGGATGCACCAGCAGCGCTATTCGTCCATGGCATAACCTGGTCGCGCTATGGCATGGCAAAATATATGCGACCGTTCATAGAGCGCGGCTGGAATGTGGCGGCTTTCGATCTTGCAGGGCATGGAGCCAGCATAGCACCAAGGCGCTTCTACCCATCCTATGGCTTTTATGAAAAATACGATGTGAAGGCTGGAGTTGAATCGCTGCATTCGCTCTTTTCAAATGCTCCGCTCTATGGTCTTTTTGGTGAATCACTCGGAGCGGCCTCAGCGCTGCAATATGCTCCTCTTGCAATAGCCACATCCTCGAGAGAAATCGATTTTATTATAGCCGACTGTTCTTTTTCTTCGGCATGGGAGGAGCTCCTCGAACAGTATAGAGAAATCCATATGCCAAACTTTATAGCCTGGCCGGCTGCACATATTACAAGGTTTTTTGTGCGCCTTTTTCGAGGCTTCGACCTAAAAGATGCAAGCCCCTCTAAGGCAGTATTGTTGACCGATATACCAATTCTCTTTGCGCACGGCATGGAGGACAGCTATGTGCCAACCACAATGAGCGTACGCATGGCCAGCGCTCGGATGTCGAACAATATCGGATTGACGGAGCTAGTGCTTATTCCTGGCGCTAGGCATGCGGTGGGAATTTTGACAGACCAGATGCGTTGGTTATCTGCTGTCGATGCTTTCATCGATCGGGTCTTTTTGAAAAAGAAAGCAACATTCAATAGCGCAGAATGCAATATGCCTAAGAAAGAAGAGAGTAGATAGCGATTTAGCTACGAGGAGAGCAGCAATGGAACTCAAAGAAGGAATTTTTGCGGAAAAAGAAATCATCGTGGAAGAAAAGTATGTCGCTTCGCATCTGGGCTCGGGAGGCGTTCCTGTCTACGCAACACCGATGATGGTCTTGCATATGGAAGAGACTTCGCGCCTTGTGGTGGATCATCTTCTTGAACCAGGCAAAGCTACGGTCGGGGCTTTTATTGCCGTCAAACACCTTGCCCCGACCCCAAAGGGAATGAGAGTACACATTCGCTCTGAGCTTGTGAAAATCGAAGGGCGCATGCTAACTTTCAAGGTCGAAGCTTGGGATGAAGTAGAAAAAGTCGGCGAGGCAGAGCATCTTCGTTCCATAATAGATATTGAACGATTTGCCGAACGAATCGAGAAGAAAAAAGCTATCGCCGCTTCGAAATGAGCATTATATCTTACATGCTCTTCCAGAATCTATAGAATCTACGCTCAACAGTGCCAAGGTCTAGATAAGGATAGAATTTGCAAGGTCTATCCTGCTCAGCAAAGACAAAACCTTCCTTGAGATATTTGTACGAGATATGGTCAATTGGACAATCCAGAGAAATACCCTTGACAACCTTGCCTGGCGTATTGCGCACTTCTTCGATAGCAGCCGCGAGTCTTGCGGGATGTATGCCAGGCACATAGCATCGGATAAGAGGATTTTCCTCATATTCTTTCATGAATTGTTGACTATCGAACTCGAGGAGTGTGAAGGCAGTCTTTGGTGCACCTTTGGTGTTGCGTGGGTCGGTTATGAATTGGCCAAAGTCATGGTAGTTGAGTTTTGTGAGTACTATGAAGCGCACGGGATTTACTTCGAGCATGATCCGGAATTCATCGGTGTCTATCGAAGGTTCATGGGGTTTGGATTCCAGCTCCACATAATCGCCTAGCGAATTGCTGATATAGAGCTTGCCGAATGCGCTGTAATCCATATGCTCCAATACCCGGTAGCTCTTTATGAATTTTGTGGCTTTAGGCCTACCGTCTTCATGAGGTTTGAGCTCTGAATAAGCGGTATCGATGTCGAAATAAGGGTTTCTGAATTCGGGATCGACTTCGACAAAGATCAGCCTGCCTTCAAAGTATCGCGTTGAGCCCTGGACATAATGCTTTATGAAGCGTTCAGGCTCGAGCTGTGAAGCGATGAGCGAGTGATTCGGATGAACGATCATATATAGACGTTTTTCATAATCCATGGGGCGAACCTCCTAAGGTTCCAAATAGCCTAAATATATTATCGCAATTCTTACATATTTAAAGAAATTTCTGCAATAGGCTAAAACATCAACCCCACACTGTTTTTAGAACAGGAGCAAGCACGAGCGAAATAACCGCCATCAATTTTATCAGAATATTCAGAGAAGGGCCGGCTGTATCCTTGAAGGGATCGCCTACGGTATCTCCCACTACGGCGGCGCGATGGGCGCTAGTTCCCTTGCCTTCTTCACTTCGTGATTCTATGAGCTTCTTGGCATTGTCCCAAGCTCCACCCGCATTCGACATGAATATGGCAAGAAGGCCTCCAGAAACCGTGGCGCCAACCAATAATCCGGTAAGTACGGCAGGCCCACCGATGAAGCCAGTCAATACAGGCGCAGCTATGGCCGAAAGACCCGGCAGTATCATGCTCTTCAAGGCTGTCTGTGTAGAAATGTCGATACAGCTTCGGTAGTCTGGTTCATCGGTTCCTTCTAGAATACCAGGTTTTGCGCGGAACTGTTTTCTTACCTCCTCTATCATCGCAAATGCAGCTCGATAGATTGCATCCATGGCCAATGAGCTGAAAAAGAAGGGAATCATTCCGCCAATAAAAAGACCAATGAGCACACTGGGATTTGCAAGGTTCATCATTTCTACTGGTAAACCTGTAGCGCTCAAAAAGGCAACGATAAGGATGAGCGAAGTAAGAAGCGCCGATCCTATGGCAAAGCCTTTGCCAATGGCTGCTGTCGTATTGCCGACGGCGTCGAGCGAATCTGTGATTCTTCGTACTTCTGGTTCCATTTCTGCCATCTCCGCAAGACCTCCTGCATTATCCGCAACAGGGCCGTATGCATCGACAGAGAGCTGTATTCCGAGTGTCAGCAGCATTCCAAGGCCAGCGATCCCTATACCATAGAGCCCTGCAAGCCAGTTTGAGATCCCAATGGCGAGCCCAATGACCAGAATAGGAAATACCGTGGAAATCATGCCGACGCCCAAGCCAGAAATGATCGTGGTTGCAGCGCCAGTTGTGCAGGATTTTGCTATTTTTCGAACTGGAGGAGAATCCGAGCCAGTGTAGTATTCGGTAATGAGGCCAATTGCCGTACCTGCCACCAAGCCTGTTATGCATGCAAGATAGACCCCAATCCACCCTGCCTCTCTCGACCCAATCGAAAAACGGCCATCTCCGACAACTAAGCGAATTACTGGAATCAAAAGGACTATGGCTATTATAGATGCTCCTATAGAACCGGCATTGAGCGCATTCTGAGGGTGTTTGGCTCGGCTTAGGTGAACAAAGAGCGTTCCGATGAGCGAAGCCACCACTCCAGTCCCTGCGGCAATTAGCGGCAATATAGCTAATCTTTGCTGAAGTTCTGGGCTAGCTGAAATCGCAAGGCCAAGCACCATACAGCCAACTATAGATCCTGCATACGATTCAAAAAGATCCGCTCCCATGCCAGCGACATCGCCCACATTATCGCCAACATTATCTGCAATGACGGCTGGGTTTCGGTGGTCATCTTCGGGTATACCGACCTCGACCTTGCCTACGAGGTCGGCGCCAACATCTGCGGCTTTGGTGTAAATGCCGCCGCCAACGCGTGCAAAAAGAGCCATCATAGAGGCTCCTAGCGAAAATCCCGATACAATTGGGAATATTGTTTGAGCAAGTATTTGCTCTGCATCTGGCATAAGAAGAAGGAGCCCTAGGATAGCCCCTATCCCCAATAGCACAAGCCCTACCACTGTCATGCCCATAACCGAACCACTCGAAAACGCAATTCTTAGCGCAGGCAGGACACCTTTCTCTGCAGCCTCCGCCGTCCTAGCATTGGCCTTGACTGCTATGCCCATACCGAACCAGCCCGATAGGGCGGACAGAACTGAGCCAACGAGAAAAGAAACAGCTTGCAATTTGAGAGCGCCATTGTTGAGACAAAGAAGAAGAATAGCAACCACTGGAATGATAAAGCTCACTGCTTTATATTCCCTAACGAGGAAAGCATGGGCTCCTTCCTCGATATAGCCAGAAATTCGCATTACTGTAGGGTTGGAAAGAGGTATCTTTTTGATTTTTGAGCTCGTAATCAAGGAATACCCCAGCGCTGCCAGGGCTGCTATGATTGCAACGAATACTCCACTCGAGAGCATCGGCGACCTCCTCATTGCGAAAAGCCAAATTGTGCTTTACGTTTCATTATAAGGCTGGTTGTTTAAATCTGGCAATATTGAAAATAAATACAAAATCCCGAGCAAAAACATGATAATGCCTAGAAATATTTAGAACATGATAATTATGTGCCGAGTGTGCGACAGTTTTGTATATTGCGCATCGGGCGCACAACAATTTTGTCCAAAGTTAATCAAGCTATTACGCATCCATATCCTTGACAAAAATAGCGATTTGTATTTTTATTGAAACACTTTTCTTTTTGGGAGGGGCACATGGAATGCTCACTTCTCATACCTATCTTCTCACCATCTCTGAGAACTCTGCGAAGAACCTTTCTTGCATTCCATTCCCGTCGTCTTCATCTATTCTGCTATCGTCGTTGACAATCTTGCACTTTATACGTGCAATTTACCTCATTTCTCATTACACTTGTTATTGAAAGGAGATGCCCGTGATTCATGTGGGTATATTAGGGGCCACCGGCTATGCTGGGCTCGAGCTGACCCGAATCCTCTTGCAGCATCTAGAAGTAGCAGCATTGAGCGCTTCATCTGTGAGCTTTGAAGGCAAAAGACTCGAAGAGGTCTACCCATCGATGATAAACCTTCAGACAGATGTGGCGCTTCCAATGCTCGAAAAAGCCGAGGATGTTATATGCAAAGCCGATGTTGTTTTCTCTTGCTTACCGCATGGGCATGCGGAGGAAGCAGGTCAACAGTGCCTTGAAGCATCGAAGCCTTTCATCGATATCTCTGCTGATTTTAGGTTTGGAATCCATGAGAATATATTCGAAAAATGGTATGGTTCACCGTATAAATATCCAAAACTGCATGAGTATGCGATATATGGTCTACCGGAGCTAAAGCGTAAGGCGATCAAATCCGCGATTCTTATCGCAAACCCAGGATGCTACCCTACCTCTGCGGAGCTAGGCCTTATGCCTGCTATTCAGGAAGGCCTTGTGGATATTTCTAGTATCGTGATCACTTCGATGTCGGGAGTGACTGGGGCAGGTCGCGAACCGAGTCAAACAACGCATTATCCAGAAGCAGCGGATGCCGCTTCACCCTATAAAGTCGGATCTCATAGGCATCAGCCCGAAATTGATCTTTTGCTCTCTGAGATGGCCGGAGAGCAAGTGCAGAGCGTATTCACTCCGATCCTCGCTCCCATGAATCGAGGTATTGTGAGCACGATCTGCTTTCGACTTTTGCGTGCGGTTTCGGATGAGGAGCTTCATTCGATCTATATAGAGCACTATGCTGACGAGCCTTTCGTGCGTGTACTGCCGCTTGGTAGCACGGCTTCGAATCGCTTTGTCAGATTCTCGAACTATTGCGATATCTCGGTTCACCTATCTGCGGATAAGGAGCGAGCCGTCATAATCTCTACTATTGATAATATGGTAAAAGGTGCGGCTGGTCAGGCCGTTCAGAATATGAATATTCTCCTGGGCTTCGAGGAAACAGAAGGGCTCAGGTTCATTCCACCTGCATTCTAGGCAAGGAGGGTGTGATGAAACAAAGTCGGGGCGGCGTAACTGCCGCAAAAGGATTCCTAGCTTCTGGCGTTCATGTCGGAATTCGCAAAAACAAGGAAAAGAAGGATCTAGCCCTGATATGGTCGGAAGTGCCCTGTGCGGCTGCAGCCGTCTACACGACGAATAGGGTAAAGGGTCAGACTCTTATAGTTACTCAGGAACACCTGGCAGATGGTCGCGCTCAGGCGATAATTGTCAACTCGGGTAACGCAAACACCTGTACCGGAGAAGAAGGTCTAAAAGCCGCGCGGCGCATGGCGGAGCTTGTATCCCAGTATCTTCCAGTCAAGACCGAAGACGTGGTCGTAGCCTCTACCGGTGTCATTGGCCAACAGCTCGACGTCTCGGTTATCGAAGCAGGCATGCCCGATCTAGTAAAAGGCCTTTCCAAGGGCGGTTCGATAGATGCCAGAGAGGCAATCATGACGACCGATACAATGAAAAAGGAAATTGCGGTCATCGAAGAACTCGATGGCGTACCGGTTACCATAGGCGCTATGGCCAAAGGTTCCGGCATGATCCACCCAAACATGGCAACCATGCTCTGCTTTATTACGACAGACTGTGCTATTGCGGAACCTCTTCTTCAGAAAGCGCTCAAGGAAGTCGTCCGGGTTAGCTTCAACCGTGTCAGTGTAGATGGCGATACTTCCACTAACGATATGGTCGTAATCCTTGCCAATGGCAAAGCCAACAATGCGTATATCGACAAAGAAGATGACAACTACAGCGATTTTCGCGATGCCCTCCAATTCGTCTGTGTGGAACTAGCTAAGATGGTAGCTCGCGACGGAGAAGGCGCAACCAGGCTTATAGAGTGCACGGTGGGTGGGGCAGTATCCGAAGAACAGGCCGAATCCCTTGCAAAAGGCATAATCACATCGAGCCTCGTAAAAACCGCAATGTTCGGTGCGGATGCGAACTGGGGCAGAATTCTATGCGCAATGGGTTACACACGCAGCGATTTCAATCCAGACAAGGTGGATATCTCTTTCGAGAGCCCTAGAGGCTATATCGAAGTCTGCAAGGGGGGTGCGCCTTTGCCTTTCAGTGAAGAAAGAGCCAAGAAAATCCTCAATAATCAAGAAGTAGAAATTATCGTGGATCTGCATTTGGGAGAGGCTGAGGTAACGGCATGGGGCTGCGATCTTTCTTATGAATATGTGCGAATCAATGGCGATTATCGTACATAATAACAGCAAGGCTATACTGCCTTTGCGTCGCCCTTAGATAAATAGAAGTGATACTTTTTGTTATGTTCGAGTCGACCTTAGATAAAGATATGATTACAGACGAGGTGCTTTATGGATAAACATTTCAATGCGGATGTCTTGATAGAGGCTCTGCCTTATCTGCGAAGATTCTGTGGCAAGATAATCGTAATAAAATACGGCGGTGCAGCCATGATCAATGAAGGCGTGCGCCAGACCGTGATTCAGGACCTTATTCTCATGCAGCAGGTGGGAATGAAACCAGTCCTAGTGCATGGAGGCGGGCCAGAGATAGATCGAATGCTAAAAAAACTAAACAAAGAGCCAATATTTGTAGATGGCCTGCGCTACACAGATGACGAGACCATGGAGATAGTTCAAATGGTCCTTGCTGGCAAAGTAAACAAAGACCTCATCGAGCTCTTTTCGCGCATGGGTGGCAAGGCGATGGGAATCTGCGGTGCAGATGGTGGACTCTTCATGGCAAAGCGCATGCGAAAAAATGGACAGGATCTCGGCCTTGTAGGCGACATCCAAGAAGTCAAAACCGAGGCTATCCGAATGCTATTGGACAATGGCATCATACCGGTTGTAGCGAGCCTTGCCCTTAAAGCGGATGAAGGGAGCGGATTCTATAATATAAATGCGGATACCGCGGCTGGAGCTCTAGCTATAGCACTCAAAGCTGAAAAACTAATTCTGCTTACCGACGTTCCGGGCGTTATGGAAGATAGGGCAGACCTCGGCACTCTAATCCGCGAAATGGATGTGGAGATGGCCAAGACACTCATGAAAAAGGGTGTAATAAAAGCTGGAATGATCCCCAAGGTCGAAGGTTGCCTCCAGGCTCTTGTCCAAGGCGTAACTGCAGCGCATATTGTCGATGGCCGTTCTCCACATTCTCTTTTGGTAGAATTATTCACTGATACCGGAATGGGGACAATGATAAGATGAAAAACATATTAAAGAATAAAGCGCCTATTAAGGATGCAAGGATGAACGACAGATTCATGAACACCTACACGCGGACCGGCCTTGTGCTGGATCATGGGGCTGGCGCGCGGCTTTTTGCTACCGATGGAAACGAATATATCGATTTTATGGCGGGAATCGGGGTAAGCTCGCTGGGGCACGGGCATCCGAAGCTCGTTTCAGCAATAGCGGAACAAGCATCAAAGCTAATCCATGTGTCGAATTATTTTATTACCGAGCCGTCGATAAAACTCGCTCAAGAGCTCACGGATGCAACCGGCTATGACAAGGTTTTTTTCTGCAATTCAGGAGCCGAAGCGAATGAGGGTATGTTCAAGCTTGCCCGCAAATATGGCTCAACAAAGAACCCAGACAAGAATATCATTGTAACTCTCAAACAATCCTTCCATGGGCGGACGATAACCACTATCACGGCTACCGGACAGGACAAATTTCATAAATACTTCGGACCTTTTACGCCAGGTTTTGTGTATGCCGAGCCAGATAACATAGAAGAGCTCGACAAACTGCTTGAACCGAATGTGTGCGCCTTTGTGTTCGAGCCAATTCAAGGCGAAGGCGGGGTACGAATGATTTCGCAGGCGTATCTAAGGGCAGCCCAGGAGATGTGCCGCGAGCGGGATATCTTGTTCTGTGCGGATGAGGTGCAGACGGGGATGGGCAGAACGGGGGCGATCCTGGCCTGCGAGCGGCTGGGACTAAAGCCAGATGTCAGTGCGATTGCCAAAGGGCTTGCTGGCGGCGTACCGATCGGCGCTTTCCTTGCGCGAGGAGATGCGGCCGAAGTGTTACAGCCTGGCGATCATGGCACAACCTTCGGCGGCGGCCCACTTGCGGCATCTGCGGCTCTCATTGTGCTATCGGAGCTCACAAGACCAGGTTTCCTCGACGAAATCGACCGCAAGGGCCGCCGCCTCAGATCGCTCATAGAAAGCTTCAATCATCCAATAGTCAAAGATGTGCGCGGCATGGGGCTTATGATCGGGGTGGGCGTAAAAGTCGATCCTCATGAGGTCGTCAGCGCAGCCCAGGCTCACCACCTTCTCGTTCTAACAGCTGGAGATGATACCGTGAGGCTTTTGCCACCCTTGGTACTAACAGACAAAGATATCGAAGAGGGCGCCGCTGCGTTAAAGCTTGCGCTAGATGATGTGGAGAAGCTGCGGAAATAGCAAAGGCAGCGCTGAGCAGCTTAAATCTCTGGCTTTGCCAGTCTTCCTCGCTGTAGTACTGCCCCTCTGTGTGGGATTCATCATGGGGCCTTTGAGACCATGCCAAAATGCCAAGAAGTATATCGCAGCGCCATAATTTTAGTTGACCGTAAAATGATATTATCCTGTTTAGCGCGGATGATTCTTATCGCGTTGCCAGTATCTTATCTAGCCGTTGACTTTGCTTCATAATATAAAAATTCGAGTACAAGGGAGCGATCGATCATGGAGCAAAATTACAAAGTTTTCCCCTATCGCTGGGTTATCCTTGTGGCAACAATGCTCGTCAATATGACTATACAGGTACTGTGGATTGCGTATTCGCCCATCACAAGCAGCGCGGCCTTATACTACGGGGTATCGGAAATGGCAGTTGGCTTTTTTGCGATGTCCTTCATGATCGCCTTTATTCCACTCTCGATTCCAGTTTCGTGGCTGATCGACCGCTATGGTTATGTGTTGACCGTAGGCACGGCTTCCGTTGCGGTTGGCGTGCTGGGAATAGTGCGTGGCATTGCAGGGCAGCGTTTTGCGCTTGCAATGGTAGCGACCTGCGGGATAGCAGCGGCGCAGCCATTTTTGCTGAATTCATGGACAAAGATACCGGCTGCATGGTTTCCGGCGCGCGAGCGAGCTACTGCGGTTGGTCTTATCACTATTGCGAGCATTCTCGGAACCGCGGTTGGCCTGGTGCTGACTCCAATTTTGGCTGGAAGCATGGATATTGCGCAGGTGCAGATGGTGTATGGCGCGGCAGCGAGCGTGGCTGCGTTGGTGTTTGTGCTCGTGGCCAAGGAAAAGCCGCGGCTTCCGCCTGACGAATCGGCATCCCGCGAGCGCGCCTTCATGGTTGAAGGGTTAAAACATGCGCTCAAAACACCATCATTCGTGCAATTTCTCGTAATCGTGTTCGTTGGGATGGGCATTTTCAATGGTGTGACAACCTGGGTTGAGGGTATTGTTCGGCCGCGTGGCATAGGTTCAGACCAAGCGGGAATTCTCGGAGCCATCATGTTGGTAGGAGGAATTATTGGCGCAATGGTCATACCGCACTTTTCTGACAAGGCTGGGAAACGCAAACCCTACATCGTAATAGGCCTTATGGGAGCGATTCCAGGTCTTGTTGGACTGGCACTCGCGCAAGGATTTGTACTGATCGCAGCTTCGGCTTTTGTGCTGGGTTTTTTTCTAATTGCAGTGAATCCTGTGGGAATGCAATATGCGGCTGAAGTTGCGCATCCAACTCCAGAAGGCACATCCAACGGCTTAGTTACGCTTGCGGGCCAAGTCTCTGTTCTACTCGTCTATGCGATGGAAGCGATCAACAATGTGACTGGAACTTTCACTGCATCGCTCATCATCGTAGCAGTACTATTGGGTGCTTCAGCAATTCTTGCCACAAGGCTCAAAGAGAATGATCAAAGATAATGATGAGACGGCTTGTTTGATAACCTTGAATATTGCCTTGCTTACACCGCTGCCTATGCAATGCCATTTTAGGTCCATGAGAAAATCTTGGATGAAGAATATGTCGTTAGTTTAGAGGGATAATATGGAATCCCTATTTCTATTTTAAAAAGTCGCTTATTCGGTCGAATTGCGTAATTACGCTCAGATTTCCCTTATCGTCGATAGAGACTCTTATGTTTCCATCAATGGGGCTCAAATAGACTGCTGCTCCTATTTTTCGGAGGTTATTATATACCTGCAAGCTGGCAAGGCGGTCATGCATCATCACTGCAATTTCTGGAGACACAAGTCTTATAAAAGACTTAGAGGATGATGTATCGCTACCGTGATGTCCTACTTTAAAAACATCGGCCTTGAGCTCAGAGCCATATTTCTCTATAAGATCCAGTTCCCTCGATGTATAGACATCGCCCATGAACAACATGCTCGAATTGCCAAATGCGAATTTCATTACTAAAGATCTATCGTTTACAAATAGAGTGCTATTGGCAGGATATTCGCTGTAATACACGATATTAGCTTCCGGATTATATACTTTTGCATGTATTTTGCTGCCAAAGTCGAACTCCGATCCTTCTTCTAGATAGATAATAGGAATTTTCTTGTCCGCCGCATTGGTCAAAAAATTCTGGAAAATAGCGGTAGGATATTCGAGTTTGCTCATATAGATGACTTCTACAGGGAATTCTTGCAGTACGGATATAAGCCCACCTATATGATCTATATGAGGATGCGACACTACTATGGCATCTATTCTATCGATTTCAAGAGCATGCAGATAGGAGCATACCATAGAACCGCAGGATGGGGCTCCGCCATCTATGAGCATCACCTTATTATCTGGCGAGATAATGATAGTACTATCCCCAGATTTTTCATCGGTATTCGACTCTTCGGACAATAGGAGTCTTAAGAACCAGGCTGTCAACCTTTTATCATTATTCTCACGACTGAATACCTGATCATAACGATCCACTATGGCAGAAGATTCGGCTTGAGCCCATGTAAGGCCGACAGTTCGAATCCCGAAGACAATGCACAGCATTGCAAAAATGAATGTAGTCTTACATCGCAGAGCAAGCGCATTGCTGTGTCTTGAGCGGTCCAACTTGGGTTTTCTCTTTTTAGCCTCTATAGAATAGGAATCCATAGAAGAGCCCTCTTTAGAAAAGTTTTCTTTAGAAAAGACCTTTTTGGGAAGGGTCACTACCCCTATAGAAAGAGGCTCTTTAGAAAGCTGGTTCATCTTACTCCCAATCACTTTGAAGCCACCTTCGAAAATCCGGTAAGAATATATTTCTGAAGGAGAATGAATAGAATAATGATTGGAATAACCGTTATTACAGCTCCAGCCATGATTTGGTTCTGATTCATAGTTTCTAGGCCTGCATAAGAGCGCTTGAGTTCATAGACGCCCAATGCGATTGTCCTTCGCAATGGAGTGGTGGTGGCGATTTTGGGCCAGAAATATGCATTCCAGCTATCGATAAAAGTTATTATGGTAACAGTAAGCATGGTGGGTTTGCATAATGGAATGAGAATGCGAAAGATAATACTGATTCGCCCTAATCCTTCGAGCTGTGCAGCTTCTATAAACGCATCGTCTACAGATTTGAAAGTCTGTCGAAGCATGAAGATCGTATAAGCGGATACGGCGTTAGGCACTATCAGACCCGCAAAAGTATTTATCCAATTGAGCTTTGCTATCATTACATATATTGGCACAAAGGTCACTTGAATGGGTACCATTAGTGCTCCCAAGACTACAATGAATAGAATATCGCGTCCAGGGAATTTTCCTTTGGAAAAACCATAGGCCGCAAAGGATCCGATGACAATCTGTAGCGTCATTACTCCTACGGTCATGACGATTGTGTTAAGTATATATTGCCCGAAAGGAGCCATTTTGAACACATCGATATAATTCTTCCACTGGAATTTCAACGGCCAAAGAGTAGGAACAGGTCTCAGCAGCTCTTCGCTTGTCTTGAGCGATGTGATGATCATCCAGTAGAAGGGAAAGACTATGATTAGCGTAAATACGATCGCAAACAGATACTGAAAAAATGTCAGTATATGCCGAGTCTTGATCGCTTTGATATTGGAAATTTCATTCTGTTTTAGCATAAGTAAGTCGCCTTATTATGATTCATAATAGATATTTCTTTCGGTGAATTTCATTGTGGCGGCAGTAAATCCCATTAGAATTACAAAAAAGACAAGGGTAACTGCTGCGGCGCGATCCACTCTAAAATCGACAAAAGCCAATTCATAGATCCAGTATACAATTACTTCTGTTGCCCCATACGGTCCTCCACTTGTCATTACATCGATTGATTGGAAGACTTTCATCGAGGCTATAAAAGTTGTGACAAAGAGGAACAGGGTTGTAGGAGAAAGAAGTGGGAGAGTTATAAATCTAAATCGCTGGAAACCATTTGCCCCGTCGAGCTTTGCCGCCTCATAATATTCAGGTGATATGCCCTTCATTGCGGAGAGATAGATCATCATGCCATATCCAATAACCCTCCAGCCCGTCAATATGAGCACTGCCGTCAAGGCATTTTCTTTGGTATTGAACATTATTGGCTTAAGGCCGATTACTTTGAGGACATAGTTAAGAATTCCGTATTGGTCGTTCAAGATCCACATGAATACAATGGCGGAAGCCGATATGGCGATATATCGCGGCATAAAAACGATAGAGCGCAATGCAGAAAAGACTTTGCTCTCTCTATTGAATAGGGATGCTAGCAACAGACCTCCAGCTATTGTTATGACAATTTCCCAGAATGTATAGCGGAAGGTGATGGCCAGGGAATTTACTAGGCTTGCGAATCCCGAGCCCTTGAAAAGCCATTTGAAATTCTTGAGTCCAACATATTTATAGGTGTCGCTTATAAGATTCCAGTTTGTGAAACTGATCTGAAAGAGTTTTACGATTGGGTAATAGACAAATAATGCGAAAAATATGACTGCAGGCAGCACGCATAGAAAATCTTTCAGTTTTTCGCGCCGCCGGTAGTTGATTTTCTTTTTTGTAGTCATTGAGTTCATTTCTCCAGCTTGACTCGGAATAAGGGTGTGGCTGACAAAGAGTATCTTTTGTCAGCCACATTTAAAAGTGAATTAATTTTTGCTTATCAGTCTTCAAGAGCTTCGTTTATTAGCTGTGCCATCTTTTTCATAGAAGAATCGACATCTCCACCTTCAATAATGACCTTAGCCAATTCCTGCATCCAAATCTTCGAAAGCGCTGCATAGGCTGGGTGTTGAATACGTGGATTTATATTGTTTAGATTGTCGAAAACTGCCTTGAATGCTGGCTTTTCTTCTAGAAATGCTTTCGCCTCGCTTGTTTGTAAGACAGAGTTGCGGGTAGGCATATATCCAGTTTCTTTTGCCCAAAGCATGTTGACTTCCTTGCTTGTTAGATAGGACAGAAGTTTCCATGCCGCATTCTTTACATCCTGTTTGTTCTTTGCTGGAATAAGGAGAACGCATCCTCCAATTTCCGATTTTCTTGTTACATTGCCCGGCAGATAGTGCATTCCAACCTTGAATTTGGCATTAGTGGCGTACATCTCGTACAATGAAGTAGTGTGTACAACTGAAAAAGCTTTTCCATCGAGAAAGTTCTGTCTCATTATAGAAGAAGCATCCTTTCCATAAGCCCAGTAGGCGCTTTTTTCGTCACACCACTGTTTAAGTTTCTTTGTGATTGCAACCGCGGTTGGTTCTCCTAGATCAGTAGTATTATTGTCTTTTATTATCTTTACCCCAGCGTTTAAATAGAAAGGCTCGAAATACCATTGATCCCAGCCCGGGATAACTGTGGCATATCGTTGAGTAACTCCGCCCGAGATCTTTGAGGCTTTCTTCATGAATTCATCCATATCTGACCATTTTTCTGGTAGCTTGATTTTTTCAGCTTCCGCTATGTCTTTGTTGTAGAACATGATTTGTGTAGAAATAAGGAAGGGCAAAGAGACCTGCTTGCCATCATAGCTCGAAGCTCGCCGCAAACCTTCACCAAAATCATTGATATCGAAGCTAGTCGCCTTGATGTATGGATCAAGGATCTCACAAAGCCCTGCCGCACCATATTGTGCTACATAGGGTGTATTTGCCACTGTAAGCGCTGGCAAAGTAGTGCCTGCTGCCTGTGCAGCTATTAGCTTTTCGTTGAGATCCGCATAGCTGCCTTGATAGATTGCCTCGACCTTGATAAGTGGGTTCTGTTTTTCGAAGTCGGCGATTACCTTGTCGATAAGTGGCTTATATTGAGCCTCAAGTGCGTGCCAAAACTGTATCTTGATTGGGGCTTTGACCGCATATTTGTCAGCATCTTGAGCTCCTATCCCGACTATAACCATCAGCATCATAATTGTTAACGGTTTTTATATTTGATTTCTTATGAACTCAGTTCAAAATCATCTTAATGAACATATATCTAGATGATCATACAGCTCTTTTCCCATTCCGCTGCGACTATGCGCCAATTAAGCCAGCCCTCCCTGGACAGTATCTTTGCCTCGGAGGATAATTGCTCTGTTCTTTCCATATTATTTTAGATCCTAAGGAGCATGCATGAACAACAAGAAATACTCAAGAAGGCGCTCTGCGCTTGCAGCGGAGCTTGTGCGAAAGGGCTTAGGCGCTGTTGTGGTATCGGATTTCGAGCATGGACGCGATTCGTCGCTGCGCTATCTTAGTGGTCAGCCTTCGGATGCCCTGCTTGTAG
>MWDY01000295.1 GCA_002070755.1 Spirochaetes bacterium ADurb.Bin110
AAAATACAAGCCAACCTCTTCCAATGTCAATGAATACCCCTCATCGAGTCCAAAACGCATTCTCAATACTTCTTGTTCACGTTTGGGGAGTGTGGAGAGAACCATTCGCAGTTGCTCCTGAAGCAGGTTGTAATTGGTTTGGACAGCTGGATTCTCTACTTCTTTATCTTCGATAAAATCCTGCAAAAGCGAATCTTCGTCTTCTCCGATGGGTGTGTCGAGCGAAACAGGTTCGCGAGCTACGTTTTTTACCGCTTTTACTCTCTCTATCTCCCAACCAAGTTGCGCTGCAATCTCCTCATCTGTAGGCTCACGGCCAAGCTTTTGCATAAGCTGTCTGGATTCTCTAACAACCTTGTTTATCTGCTCAATCATATGGACAGGGACTCTTATAGTCCTGGCTTGATCAGAAATCGATCGTGTAATTGCTTGACGTATCCACCAGGTTGCATAAGTGGAAAACTTATAGCCCTTGCGATATTCAAATTTTTCAACAGCCTTTATAAGACCAATATTGCCTTCCTGAACCAGATCGAAGAACTGCATGCCGCGATTTGTGTATTTTTTCGCTATCGAGACAACAAGTCTTAGGTTTGCCTTGATAAGCCTATCCTTTGCACTCTTCATCATTTTTCGACCACGATTCACTTCTCGAGCCATAGAAATGATCTTGTCAATAGGAGTCTCGAAATTATTCTCGATATCCTGCAGCTTTTTCTCATTCACTTGGAGCTGTCGAATTTTGTCTTTGATCTCTTCCGCACTAAGGCCAAGGCGCTGTTCAATTTCCTCGCGCTTTTCTTTTATGGTTAGATTTCTTCCAAGAGCCCTTAGGTCTTTGGATGATGAAATCTGAAGGATCCCCTGTATTCTATCTTGCTCTTTTCTATAGCGGATGATCTTTTTTGCAGCGACGATAAATTTCTCTGAAAAGACTGTTATTTCCTCGGGATGAATATCAGTCTCGTTTACAATTGGTAACAGTTGTTCCCTGATCTCTTTTAATTGTAGATCTTCAAAGATATTTCCGCCTTTTGCGATTATGCTCTTTTTGAGCTCAATATAAGCCTTAAGATCTGCAGCACTTATATCGATGAGGTCTTTGTAGAATTGGTTTAGCCTTCTCCGTTCTGCAATTTTCTCTGTATTTTCTTTTTTTTGCAAAGAGATATCTTTTGGTTCTTTTCGAGTCGCTTTAACTACTATTTGATGGAACTCTGGAATGAGCATTCCGGATTTTCGTAGTGTGTTCTTGATGATATTCTCGCCTTGCTCCATCATTCTAGATAGCTCGACTTCCTGCTCAGCTGTTAGAAGGTTCTCTCTTCCAATATCTCTCAGATAAAGCCTAACTGGATCATCGCTCGATATCTCCTTGTCATTTGAGACCATTTTGCTTTTTGAAGGAATCGAAGTTTGTTTGGGAAGAGATTCTTCAATCTGAACTTCTTCTTCTATTTTTACATTGTTGTTCACAAGAAGGTTGATGATAGATTCCATTTTTTCCGAATTGAGTATTTGTTCAGGCAACAAATCAGAAAGCTCATCAAAACTTATGGTCTTTTTTTCTTTTGCATATTCAAGCAGCTTTGCAATTGCGGGATCGAGCTCTATATCATTCATTAATATCTCCTCCCGTTGCTTTGAGTTCTCCATCTATATTAATTATTTCTTCGAGGATCAGCTTTTCTTGCAGCGGATCTGCATCTACTGATAGCGATTGAAGCTGTGCTACAAGACTTCTACGCTTTCTCTCTAAGGAAGCCTTCTTTTTCTGCTCAAGTCCGTCCTTTATGATTTTTTCTAGTCCACCCTGCAGTTCGCCAGATGTATCAACCTCTCTAACAAAGCGGGCAGCAGCCTCATCAGTACAACGAGATAGAATCCCTTCTATGTCCAAGATTCCTTCCTTCTGTGCTTCTTGAAGGGCCGAAAATAGATCTTTTGCCCTTGGATCGTCGAAATACTCTATATCCAGGTTCTCATCTATGAACTGGAATGGATTTTCCGATAAAATGATGGCTGCCATAAATAGAAGGTCGGAAGTCCTGGCTGAATTCGAGCTGCCATATGGTACATTGTTAGAAAGGCTGTAAGAATTTCTCACTCGGCGCATACCAGATACTTTCGCTTTTGCATAATCCATTGCAACCGCATGAGTGCTAACTCCAATATTTCTTCCTACTTCCTTGATGTATTCTTGTCGCTTAACATCTGAATCGAGAGCATCAAGGAAGGGGAACAGAAAAGAGACAGCTTTCGCCTTTCCCTCCATTGTCGATATATCAAAAAGCTGGTTGGCGCGTGTTAGCAGAAAATATCCAGCGTTTATAGTATTTTTTGCCATTCTCGTCAACTCCCCTGCTCCCTTCTTTTCCAGTATCTCTGAAGCATCTTTGCCCTCTTCTAGAAGAAGAACTCGAGTTTCTAGGCCAGCCGCCGTAGCTATCGAACAAGCTCGCTCAGCAGCACGCAATCCCGCTTCGTCGGTATCAAAGCATAGTATTATATTCGATGATCTTCGGCGAATAAGAATGGCCTGTTGACTAGTGAATGCTGTTCCCAGAGGCGCAACTGCATTTATCAGTCCAGCAGCATGAAATGAAAGTGCATCCATATATCCTTCGCATACAATTGCAGTATCGGTGCTCTTTATAGAATCAATCGCCTGTGAGAAAGCAAATAGAGTCTCTTGTTTTCTAAACACTGCTGTCTCAGGGCTGTTTATATACTTTGGACCATCTTCGGTCATGGCTCTGCCACCAAAAGCGATTATTCTACCCTTGGCATCTCCAATGGGAAACATTATTCGATCAGCAAAGAGAGGATAAGCCAGATCTTTCTTAGAAAAAAAACCACTGTGTTTCAAAAAATCATCCGAATAACCCTTTGCTTTGAGAAATGAATAAAGCCATTGTCTATTTGCAGGAGCATAACCTATTCTGAATTTTTCAATTAATTCATTAGATAGACCTCTTTTATGAAGGATCTCCAAAGCTGCACGACCATAATCATGGTTCATCAAAAACCAATGGAAAGTCTTGGATAGCCTTTCGTTTAGCTCAAGAAGAGCCTGACGTTCCTTTTCGGTTTCTCCTAGTTCTTCAGACTCTTCGAAATGAATCTGGACACCACATCGCTGTGCTAATTCTTGCATTGCCTCCGTATAGCTCAATCTATCGATATCCATCATAAATTGAATAATTGAGCCACCCTTATGACACCCAAAGCAATAGAATAAGCCGGTGTCAGGACTTACAGAAAAGGACGGTGTCTTTTCCGAATGAAAAGGGCAAAGCCCCCAAAAAGAAGCACCTTTTTTCTGAAGGCGGACATGCTCCTGATATACTGATAAGAAATCAGTCTTATCGAGGATTTCCTGCCTAATCTGTGGTGATATTCTCGCCATTATTTTCTATTGCCTCTTGGGAATAATTTCTACATAATTATGTTCTTCCAAGGTATGGGAAAAGCGATGTTTCCCAGTATTAACATCATCTAATCTAAAATACAAATAATCTGTCTGAGGGGGAAATAATGCTGCTCTTAAGCTGATTTCTCCTGGATTCGAGATTGGCCCAGGAGGCAGCCCTCGGTTTATATAAGTATTGTACGGATCCTGGATTTTTAGGTCTCCATAATGCACAACTGAGGGCTCTTCTTTCCCTAGATGTTCTGTCAATACATATACTACAGTTGCACAAGATTGAAGAGGCATATTCTTCTGAAGTCGGTTAAAAAATACTGAGGCAATGAGGGGTGCATCTTCTGGCAATCGATATTCTCTCTCTATAATGGAGGCTAGTATCACCCTTTGATGAAGAGACTGAGGATTTAAAAGCTTTGTTTTGTGCCCTTCAATTCTTTCTATTGCATCATTAAAACCAGTAACCATTTGCGAGACAATGTCTCGAGAATCAGCCTGGGGATCAAAAAAATATGTATCCGGGAAAAGATAACCTTCGCAGTTTGAAGCTGGAATGCCTAATGATTTAGCAAGCTCTGTATCATTGACCGCTTCCAAAAAAGCTTCTGCATTTGTGACATTGTTAGATTCCAAGATCATAGCAATTTGGCGTGCAGTCCTGCCTTCTGGAATAACAACTTTTTGAGTTATGTAATCTCCTCTTATCAATTTACTTGCTGCACCGATAGGCGACTCCAAAGGCATAAAGCGATAGGTTCCAGACTTTATGCTGCGTTCAGACCCAATGGCGCGTATATAGAGCTCAAATATTTTGGAGGAAGGTATGATATGAGAATTATGAAGCTCTTGAGCAACATCTCTGAGGCTGGATCCACTTTTTATCTTCACTTCGACACTTTTGCTTCTGAAGGGAGGAGTTATAATCAAGATTATTATCGCCAGCGATAATATCAAAAATAGAATCAAAAGATTCTGCACAATAAATCTGATATGATATGCTTTCATTGATTATCCCGTTTATTTCCTAAAGTTTTCAGAGCAGCAATTTCATCGATCGATAGAGGAGTATTCTGTCGCCTTTCAAGAAAAGCATCCAAAATCGTATTTGAGGATATCAGAGGGCCCTTTCCGATACCGGGGCATTGTTTTGCCTCCTCAATCCAACTCTGTTCATTTTCTAAGATTGTTTCCCAAAATGGATATGTCTTGCATTGAGTCGGCCTAACAGGATAAACGCTGCATCCATAATTTTCTAAAAAAATGCAGTCATAATTCTGCTTTTCTTTTAGACTTAATGTAATTCTTATACCTATATCGACAATCCTGCAGAAAGCTAATGCAAAATCCTGTATTGAAGAGCCAAAATACTCGCTTAAGGCCATAAGATCTTTCTTAGAGAGCCATACATAACCAGGTTGACCGCTGCAGCAAGCATTGCAGCGCATACATTCGAAGTAGATGCTTTTTATTGGCATTTCAGGATTCATAGTACCACCATCCTGTAAGTGGCCTGAAGAGATAATTAAAAAAAGTCTTTGTGCAAAACAAATAAAAAGGGGCTGTCCATCTCTCAGGACAACCCCTTGTGGGGAGAGAAGGATTTGAACCTTCGAAGGCTACAGCCAACAGATTTACAGTCTGCCCCCTTTGACCACTCGGGAATCTCCCCATTGATGGACTATATGTCCCTCGAGCCATCTCCCGGAATCGAACCGGGGACCTCGAGATTACAAGTCACGCGCTCTTCCAACTGAGCTAAGATGGCGTGCACAACGGACCGCACTATATACGAAAGATGATGATTTGGTCAAGGCCTTTATAGATCTTAAGAATAGCAGGGGAATAGCTGAATCCAACTCTTAGAAAACGAATTTCCCATTAAGAGATGGCTCGTGAAATGCCCGGGGATGAACTTCTACTAAGCTTATGGCAATAAGGCCCTGAGAAATTATATGATGATCCGATATAGCATCAGGCGTTCGCTCTTCCCCGCCTTCAGTGAGAAAACAATAAGTATATCCATCTGATCCGTCAAAGCACTTAAGGTTGTCAATGTACTTATTCTTTCCTGGAACAGTCCATACTGCCTTTAGATCTCTAGATTTTGTAGAAGGACCATTTATATTGATGAATGAATCAGGCTTCCATAAGCCCATAAGCTCTTCTAGATTAGCTGATAGGAAAGATGTTAGTCCTTCATATTCTAGATTATCGCAATAGGCTGCACATGATACAGCAATTGCTGGGATTCCTTGCAATGCAGCCTGACGCGCTGCACCGCAGGTTCCAGAATAGATAATATCTGTGCCAAGATTTGGTCCTCTATTTATCCCTGATATAACTAGATCGGGTTTTTCATGGAGAATAGCAAGTCCTGCAATTATAATGCAATCTACTGGTGTTCCAGAGCAGCTATAGCGAAAATCTCCAAGTCTGCGCAACTTAGCTGGCTTTTTCAATGTCATGGCATGACTCACACCAGACCGCTCATGTTCAGGCGCGACTACCAATACTTGGTGCAAGCTTTTCCCATTGGCATCTTTCATTGCAGTAATTGTATCGATGAGAGCAAATATGCCATCTGATTGTATGCCATCATCATTTGTCAATAAGATTCTCATGTAATCTCCGTTTTAGAATAAGATTAGTAGCTTAGAATCAATGCTCTAGAACTCTAAGGCCTGCGCCTGTCGAGACTTCGTGGATTATGGGTTTGAAACCGAATATTCTCTCATAGTCTTCCAGCTTATTGCGATAGACTTGCTTTTTTTCATTTTTAAGGATTGTAAGCGTGCTCCCACCAAACCCTTGGCCAACGAGTCTAGAACATAGAACATCGTCTAACTCAAGCGCTCTCTTGGTAAGCCAGTCTATCTCCGGACAGGAAATTTCGTAAAGGCTTCTTAAAGAAGCATGTGATTTGTTTACGATTCGACCAAAGCCTACATAGTCCTGACGTGAGAGATTCTCTTCCGCTTCAATTACTCTTCTTACTTCTTCGAGCACATGAAGACATCGTCGGCGCTTACGTTCAGGCACTATTCCTAGCAATTCATCGAGTTCTTGTGGTGCTATATCGCGGATAGAACGGTTATGATACGGAACAAGAACCGAAATACATGCTTTGCAATCTGCGATTCGCTGTTCCAGCTCCGCATCCACCGAAGATCGCGGCACTTTGGAATCAGTTAGAAGCATTTCCCAAGGCTCAGGCAAAAATTGCACTCCGTGGCGCTTTTTCCCATGCAAGTCTATGATAGAAAAACTTCTGCCTGCGGGCGCAGTGATTGCAAGGTAATTTGTTATAGGTAATTCTTTCTCAAAGAACAAGCTCTGAGCTTTCCAGGCATGAAAGGCCAATTCTTCTAGTTTGAGGTCCAGATCATATAGGGTTTTAAAAGCAAGTGCTGTTGCCATGTTTATCGCGCTACTGATACCTAGACCCAGTCCTAGCGGCACATTGCTCTGAATGGTTACATTGAGACCATGGGGATCAAGGTTAAATACGCGCCAAAAATAGTCACACACACTTTTTACATGATTAGCCCAGCGATCTTCTCTTTTGTACTTGAATGTGGCAACGTTTGCGCGCTTACGTTCGTTAAAATCAGCCGCATAAAAACGCAGCGAATTGTCTTTTCTGAAAGATATAGCGACTCGGACTTCAAAGGAAAGAGAAGCTGAAAGCACAAGACCATCAGTAAAATCAGTGTGCTCTCCTAGGATTTTAACTATTGTCGGCGCAGCTGATGTACAGTCTGGAGCAGTATCATACTCTTCTTCGTGTATTATAAAAATATCTTTCATTGTGATTATTGTATCCTATTTATGCTGTATTTTCAACTAAATTTTCTAACTTCCTCTAGAAGATGCTTTATTGCCTCCAGCTTTTTTCTTATTTCTTTTGCCTCTTCCATGTATTTTCGTCTTTCCGTAATCTTTGCTTGGATTGATCTGTATTGCCAGGAATCAACCTTTCCTAGATATCTGCTGCAGACTTTATTGCCCTCCCTCCATTGTAGATATGCATATACCTGGTTATATCGGCGTTTTAGGACTATGCTGCCCTTAGGTCTAGAAGCGCATTCGCTCTCGATTCTTTGAAGGCGGTTTCGAAGCAGTTTTTCTTCATAGAGAAGCGCTTGAGTAACTGTTTCCATTTAGCAAAATAATAATAGGATGAGGATCTTTACGCAATCAATGTTTCCTCAAAAATTCATAATCCACATTTCTTGCATTTTGAAGGTTTAGCAATATACTTATAGATTAGAGCATTTAAATGAGTGATGAAAAACTGGCGCGCAGCCCTTTGCTGTCGGGAATTTTCTATCCATCTGAACCAGAGATGCTAATGTCCGAAATGAACGATCTTAGTATGTACGCAAAGCCAATGCCATGTCCTGCATTTGCCATCATTGCTCCCCATGGAAGCTTTCTATATAGCGGAAAAGTCAGCATGGAATCGTGGGGCGCAATTCTAGGTACGAATCCTTCTATTGTTGCGATTATTGGGCCTTCTCATCTGCCTTATGAAGAAGGTGTTTTTCTGCCTGAATCTACCAAATTCGATATTCCAGGAACTTCCTTGAATATCGATTTGAACCTTAGAAATTATCTTCTTACCAAAGTATCGATGTTGAAGAAAAATGATTTGCCACATTTGGAAGAGCATTCGATAGAGCTTCAATTACCATTTGCATCTTATTTTTTCCCAGAGGTCCCAATATTGCCTTGTATCATATCGGGTAAGAATTCTTCGACTATTGAAACTGCCACAAGATTGTTTGAAGAAATAAGCAATTATATTGGGAATCAGGTGGTCTTTGTACTATCTTCAAACCTTGCAGTAAGCGATTCCCCAGAAGAATGTGACTCGCTTTCTAGAGAATTCATCGATTCTCTTTCTAGACCTATTGCTGAATTTCATGTTGAAGCAAAATCTTGCTGTAATTCGTTTTGTGGAGAAGCAGTTATTCGAGCTTTCAGGGTTGCATTTCCAAAAGCAATGGCAGAATTGCTGGATTATGATAATTCTTCTAAACATAGAGAATACTGTGATGAGCTAGTTGTAGGCTATGGAGCAATAGGTTTTAAGAGGTGAATTATGGAATTTGCAATATCTCTAGAGGATCAAAAGAAACTACTGAATTATGCACGCCTCACAATTCAGGCTTCGCTAAAAGGCGAAAAAGAGGTCGAGCCTCCCCGCCTATCTAAATCTCTAAAATGTGGGGCTTTTGTCACATTGAGAAAAAATGGATCGCTTAGAGGTTGTATCGGCAGAATCCAAGGCAATGTTGATTTAACCAGAACTATAAAACAAATGGCGCTTGCTGCTGCATTCGAAGACCCGCGTTTTCCGCCCTTGCAAAAAGAAGAATTACCCTTGATCGAGATTGAAATCACCCTACTCTCTCCCTTATACCCAATCTCTCCAGAGGAAATTGTGATAGGAAAACACGGTCTTCTCATCTCTGCTCATGGAAGATCGGGAATATTGCTTCCGCAAGTTCCAATAGAATTTGGATGGGATAAAGAGACTTTCCTAGAGCAGATTTGCTGGAAAGCAGGCCTTCCTTCCGATATGTGGAAATCTCCTCTTTCGCAACTTTATGGATTTGAGGGTTTTGTGTTTTCTGAATCGGAGCTTAAAGAAGTATCTTCTTCGGATGCCTGACTTTTATGTAACTTTTTAATTTTTGACTTTTCTATAGTCTTATCAGATAGTCCAATTGTTTTTTTATTCAAAGTTTTTTTAATCTTTTTATGCCAAAAGTTGCGCATTTTTTCTGCTGTTCTGAAAGCAGAATAGAGAGCAGGCCTAAGACTAATGTCATAAGCTCCATAGCGATGTATTATATTTCCTCCAAATCCTGTTTTGAAGAGATATAGTCCAGCCATAGGATGAGAATCATCTTTATCATCAGGCGGTATGCCAAAGAAATCATATTTCTTTGCCCCAGATCTTTTTGCATCGAGAATGGCTTGCCATTGTAACGCATAGGTTGGCATTAAATTGCGTTTCTTACTCGAAGATGCCCCATAGAGATAGGTCGAGGTATTTCCGAAATGCAAAACAATAATGCTTGCAAGAACCTCCTCTTCATGCCGCGCAACATATAAAGACAGACGGGGCGTTATCGTAGTTATAGAATTTGCTTTAGCTGCTTCTGCGATTTCGAAGCTTGTTTCGAATAGAGCCTTATAGTAGCTCTCTGGATGAATAGCTATTCTATCTCGCCTAGCTGTTTCTTTATATAGAGACATAAATAATGGCAGACTAGAAAAACCTTCATCTTCTACGGAGATGGCTTTTTTTTGCGATAGTCTTATATTATAACGCCATTTAGGCTTCATTCTAGCAAGAATTTGTCGTTCTTCACCCTGTAAGTCTAAGATAACTGTGTCTGGCACCTGAACATCGGTGCCTTTAAATAAGCCAGGAATACGAAATCCTAGAGTGTCCTCTATATTAAGCTCTTCTTCTTTATTTTTTGCTAACGCTCTATCTCGTTCCCATGGCAAATCAAAACGTATGAAAACAGCAGTACTGCCAAAAGATTCACCCAGAGCTCGCCCAAGTGCCGCTAGCGCATTCCATCGCCCTGGGATAGAACTCAATTCTCCTACTCCAAAAGGAACATAGAGAAAAGAAAAAAGTTTTGCAAATTTCCTTCTTAAAACAAGGATCCTACCACTCAAATCCTTATCATAGAAAGAATATGTACATGAATAAGCTTGCCATCCGGTGCGAGCCTTGAAAAGTCCCCAAAACTTGGATTGTAAGAAGCCCTGCTCACAGCATTCAGGCATACAATCCATTGCTGATAGAATTGGGTTTATTTCTATTTTCGGTAGAACATCCATAGCACTACGCACTAAAACCTCAGGCATTGGTTCTCTACTCAGCCAATTTTTCCATCCATAACTTTTTCGAGCCTTATGGGCTCACCATGAGCCATAAGGCGCTGATCTCCTGCCCAAGCATGCCCATCTTTTGCATACAATGGGATTGTCAAAAATGTTTCGATATCGATACTTTCCTTTGATATCGTCTCTTTTAGATTTCCCATACTGCTTTCTTCTAGTAATACTCTTTCGCCAGGCTTTGCATTTGGAGCTGTCAATACTTCGACGATTTCATTTCCCTCAGGGCTTTTGGTCGATGCTGCGAGAAGCATGCCTGCACTTTCAATTCCACGCAATTTTGCTGGCTTTAAGTTGTTAACAAGGACAATATTTTTGCCAAGGAGCTCATCTTCTCTATAGAAGGGCACCAGTCCTGAGACTATTACCCTTTCCGAGCCACTGCCATCGTCTAGTGTCTCGATATATAGTTTGTCGGCATGGGGATGTCGCTCGATCTTTATAATCCGAGCAACCCGTAAGTCTATTATCTGATCAAATCGATTATTCTGGTTTTTTTCTATAGAAAGCGAAAGCTCTCCCTCTTTTTTGCGATTCTGTTCTTCTTTTTCTTCTCTTTCTTTTTGGGATCCTGAATATTGTACACGAAGGGAAGCTATCAGCTCATCTTCGAGTTTATTAAAAAGAACCTCATGTTCTTTTATTCTTTGAAACTTTCCTTTTAAACCAAGATCAGCCCAACCAAGTTCCCCTTGTCCTATTTCTATTCCCAAAAAAGATGCGAGTCTTTCAGCTGTCCTTGGCATATAAGGATGGGTCATTATTGCTAGATCTTTCAGCACATAGCATAAGTCACGCATAAGCGAACTTGCCTTTTGAGGATTGTCTATTCTAGCTTTCCAAGGTTCTTCATACTGAAAACGCTTATTTGCCAAATCTGCTATGGAAAAGATAGTTCTAAACGCATCTCGGAGATCAGCCCGCTCTAAAAGTTCTGAAGCCTCTTGTTCGCGATCGGCAACCTCCTTCCAGAAAGCCATATCAGGGGTCCCCTCGGGGATAATTCCATTGTAATACCGCGAAATAAATGTAAGCGTTCTATTTACAAGATTTCCGAGATTTCCTATAAGCTCTCCATTTACCTTTTC
>MWDY01000296.1 GCA_002070755.1 Spirochaetes bacterium ADurb.Bin110
GGCTGAGCTCCAGAGAGTCTCATCGTACTCAGATTGAAGTCGAACCTGAAAAACCGATTGAAAAGAACAACAGCATTTGCGCCCTCTTTCGAAAGCCCATGGACTAGATGCGGCATGCTCGAATAATGGTTACCCAACTTGACCATGATTGGAAGCTTTGTGACAGATCGGGTTTCCTTGACTGTGGAGAGAACTTTTTTTTCGATCTCTTGTCCAGAAATCTGCGGAGAAAAGGGCACATAGGCTATATTCAGCTCTAGCGCGTTGGCTCCCGCTTCTTCTATGCGTCTGGCGAAATCTGCCCATCTGCCTTGACCAACACAATTTATGCTTGCGATTATCGGGACTCCATCTGCTTTTCTCTTCGATTCGCTTATAAGTCTTAGATATTCATCTGTGCTCTCTTCCCAAGCTGTACGAGAAATGAAGGCTTCTGCATCCGGATAGCCATTCAGATCGAGCCCCGCCATTTCCTGTCCAAGCACGGCAAGTATCTGTTCTTCAAATAGCGATTTGAGCACAATCGCTCCTGCGCCAGAATGCACTGCCTTTTCTACACCATCAGACATGCTGGTAAGTCCGCTTGCTCCGATGATTATGGGATTCTGTAGCTGAAGCCCCATCAGGTATGTCCGTAATTCTGCCATTTTCAGCTCCTTAATCTTTTATTGTACCAGAAAATTAGCACTGCAAGTAGAACGATAATTATAAATCCAGAGATTTCGTTTTGATTCTATCCAAAACGCGTACTGCAAATACCTCTAGGGGAATCCCGCTCTCCTGATCTCCTGTTCTAAGTCTGAGCGACACCACGCCGCCTTCTTGCTCGCGCTGGCCAACGATAGCCATATAGGGAATCCTCTGATTCTGGGCATCTCGAATCTTAGCATTCATTCGCTCTTCCGAGAGCATTGCCTTGGCTCTAATGCCCTTCTCTTGCAAAAATTTAGCTACTGTTTTGGCATATCCGTCAAAACTAGGCGCAACTGGTATTACTGCTACTTGTTCTGGCATGAGCCATACAGGAAAAGCCCCAGCATAATGCTCGATGAAAACCCCGAAAAAGCGCTCGAGAGATCCTAGGAGCGCACGATGAACCATGTATGGACGCTTTTGTTTGCCATCCTTATCGATAAAAACCATATCAAAACGCTCTGGTTCATTGAAATCGAACTGAATCGTAGTCATCTGCCATTCTCGACCTATTGCATCCTTTACTTTTAGATCTATCTTTGGTCCATAGAATGCACCACCGCCTTCATCGATCTCATAGAGCAATCCTTCCTTATCGATTGCTTTCTTGAGCGACATAAGAGCTTGATCCCAGCGCTCCGGTTCTCCTACAGAATCCGCAGGCCTTGTTGCAAGATAAGCTTTTATTTCTTTGAAACCCAAGGTTTTCCACATCGAGAGGCTAAACTGAAGCACCTCGAGTATCTCATCCTCGATTTGATCTGGAGTGCAGATGATGTGCGCATCATCCTGAGTAAATCCGCGAACCCTCATAAGCCCATGAAGAACCCCCGAGCGCTCATAGCGATAGACAGTTCCAAGCTCGGCCCAGCGAAGCGGAAGGTCGCGGTAAGAGTGGTTAGATGTTTTATAAATCATGATATGAAATGGGCAATTCATCGGCTTTATGAAGTACTCATCCTCATCTATTTTCATTGGGGCATACATATTCGCTTTATAGAAGCCCAGGTGACCACTGGTCTCCCAGAGCCAGCTCTTACCTATATGGGGTGTAAAAAGTATCTCATATCCATTTTTATAATGTTCATCTCGCCACCAATTTTCCAGTTCGACACGAAAACGGCCGCCTTTGGGGTGCCAATATATAAGGCCAGGACCTGCTTCTTCGTGCGTGGAAAAAAGATCGAGTTCTTTGCCCAATTTGCGATGGTCTCGTCGCTCTGCCTCTTCTAGCATGTGGAGGTAATCCTCTAGCTTGGCCTTCGATTCAAAGGCATAGGCGTAGATTCGCGTCAACATTGGCTTCGATTCATCTCCTCGCCAATAAGCGCCGGCAATAGTCTTTAGTTTAAAGGCATTCGGTTTTAGTTCTCTTGTAGATTCGACATGTGGTCCTCGGCATAGATCCACAAAATCGCCCTGCTTATATATCGAGATCGTGCCTTCTTCCAATCCTTCTATCAATTCTAGTTTGAAAGGCTGATCCTTGAAGAGCTCCTGCGCTTCTTGCTTGCTGATTTCTGTGCGGACAAAGTCCTGATCTTTATCGATAATTCGCCGCATCTCTTTTTCTATTGCAGGCAAATCATCATTGGTTATCGGTTGCGCAAACAAAAAATCATAGTAAAATCCATCTTCTATCGCGGGGCCTATACCAAATTTAACCCCCGGAAAAAGATGTTGTACTGCCTCTGCCATAACATGGGCAAGAGAATGTCTCATTTTTTCGATATCAATTTCCATTTTAGCTCTCCTTTCGATCATTGAGCATATAAAAAAACTCCACGAAATACGTCCTTGCATGAATTTCTTCACATAAGGACGAATTCCGTGGAGTTGCAACACTCCCCGTAACCCGCGGTGCCACCTTATTTCGGCTCCCCACGACAGGGACCGCACTCTTCGCCAATAACGCTTGGCACGCGATCTGAATTACTACTGAAAAAAATCTGGTTCACTCAGACTGCTCCGGAGTGGTTTTCGCTGGGTATCGGCAGGATTCTTCCACCCGTACTTGCTAATACGGAATCCCTCTCTATGCTCGAGGTTCGCCAGCTACTCTTCTCCATCAGCGCATTTTTTATTATTCTTCATATTTAGATGCTCTATGTCAAGTGTAGACTAACTGCGAATCTCATGCGGGTGACTTGTTAAAGTCTGTTACTATGAGTATTTTTTATATGTATGGGAACTAGAGTCGATCAGTCGATAGATACTCAAGAACTGACGCGGGAAGAAATTGAAGCAAGGGAGCCCGAAGAGTATCGTGTATATCTCATGAACGATGATTTTACTACGATCGAGTTTGTGATATCAATTCTTATGAAGGTGTTCCACAAGAATCTGATGGAAGCTACTAAGTTGACGATGGAGGTCCATAGAAAGGGACGAGGTCTAGCAGGGGTTTACCCATACGACATCGCCATTACAAAAGTACAACAGGTACATGCAATGGCCAGACAGCGGGGTTTCCCGCTTCGCTGCGCAATGGAGAAAACATGAAAGTAAGTTCTGAGGTGCAGGCGATTTTCAATGCCGCCTACAATGAAGCAAAACTCCGGAATCATGAATATCTCATGCCGGAACATATACTCTTTGCAAGCCTCTCGTTTGAAAAGGTACGCGCTGTATTTGAAAGCTGTGACGCGGATCTGGAACAGATGAGGCGAAGCATTGAGGCGTACTTTGAGCAGAAAATGCCCATTGTCCGCAATGCAGAACCTATTCAGAGCGCAGGTTTTCAAGC
>MWDY01000297.1 GCA_002070755.1 Spirochaetes bacterium ADurb.Bin110
CATCATCCCATGGTATAAATCCGCCATGGCGTACAGCTCCCAAGAGGGTGCCCCCATCGAGCCAATAGCGCAGGTTTTGTTGTCTACAGATATAATCGAATATTTTGAGTAGGCGCAGCATGACGAGTTGACAACTGCGCAATGGGCTATCGCCTTCTGGTCTTCTATCGGGAAAGAGGGAATCGAAATCGACGTGCTCCATCGGTGGAAAGTATATAGTCGGTCTCTTTGCTTCGCAACGGGCAGCGCCTGTTGCAGCACCTTTAATGCATGTACAAGCTCAGGAGCGGATACTTTCAAAGCTCTTATAAAATAGGAAGCCGCTTCCACGCTGCCGGCACCACATCATCAAACGTATAGTGGTAATAAGCAAAGCGTCGTGGGTGTGCAAGCGACCAGTGTTCTGGAGCGTACACAATTTTATCTGGGTGCTGATCGAGCCAGGCTCCCCACCATGAGAAGGTGCTGTTGGCAATGACATGAATGCGGCACTGACTCATGAGCCACATATCGCGCCAGCTATTTGCGCCTCTATTCCAATCGACATAGATTGCTTCGCTTGGTTCGAGCGCAAGATTGGCCTTGCACCATGCAAGATCATCAGAGAATACAAGAAAATATGGGCGTGCCATGCGGCCGAGCACTCGTACAGCTTGGCGCGCCGCTTCGATTGCGTGGCGATAATAGATAGGAGTACAGACCCAGGTATCCGGATTCGGTAGCGCATCGCCACGCCGCACATGGAGCGACACTGGCACAAGGCTATAGCGGCTTTTCTCAAATATAGCCGCAAGTTCGCGATTCTCTGTACCTGGATCGGCAATAAAGGTGAGCTCTTTTCGAATGAGGTCGCTGCAAAAGTCAAAATAGCGCGCATCTTGCCACCAGCCTTCGAGGTACCAATCGCCTTTGAGATCGAAGACCTGAGGGTTGAAGCGGAAAATTTTGTCGATATAGTGGGTTCGTTTGGTGAAATATTTGCGTCGAACCTTGGAAAGAGCCGATCGTGGTTGCGTGCTTAGACGCTGAACATCGCGCTCATTCGCAACCTCGTAATGAACTGGAAAAATCCCCGGCAGCTCAAAGCCATTGTGAATGCGGCTCTGAGCTTCGTTATAGCTCGTAATATCGAGAAGGACCTGGTCGCCTGTTTTGAGCGCGAGGGCTCGAGAAAACGCATACTGAAAGAGCTGGTTGCCAAGGCCACCAATAATTTTGACGATTTTCATGCACAGTCCAGCCAATGCGTAACTTGAAAATAAGGATAAAGGCAAGTAAGTGGGATGCTACCTCGGTGTACGAGCTCGTGCTTCTCAAAAGAAGGCAGGGGCATATCACAATTGAGTCGATCTTCCGGATAAAAGGAAAGAGAATGCAGTAGATTATTCAAACATTACCTCCTTTCGAAATCGATTAAAAGCATTTGGCAAAAGGAGTACTGCAGCGGTTGTCCACAGTATACCCAGCAGGTGGCGAACGCTATGTTTTGCGCGCGTTTTTATGCGTGTGCTATGCCAGGCCTCGAAGCTCGCCCAATAATAGTGTCTACTGAGCGCAAAAAGCTGCTTAGTGGTTGGAGGGCGGTCAAAAAAGGACGACCCGAGCCGCATTGAGGGAAGTTCTCTCAACGCAATGCGCTCGCGTGCAGTGTGATACATAAATGAGCCATAGGTCTCATATTCCGAAAATCCTGAAGCATCCAGTTCCTCAGGTTCGATGGCGCTAATAATCGCTTCAATAAATTTTTGCGCATCGAAGAATTTTGGCGCGTCGAGCAGCGTATTGAAAAATTCGTTACAAGATTCTTTGTGCGCATCATTCTCTGAATCATTTATCGATACATGGTTCATTATACAAGCCAGAAGCCGCAACACGTGTGGCCGTTCAAACATCATGTGCTCTGCAATGAATGAGTCGTGCGCCACTTTCCCAATTCCGATGAGCCGCTCCATAGTCCTAAAATACGTGGCATGGAGCTCTTTTTTTGTTGTCATAAGAACTCGGCTTGTTTCATCAAAAAAGCTCAGAGGACGCACAGGAATGGTGTCGGTATCCCAAACAAGGTAATAGCGATAGGGGCTAGGCTGCGTTGCATAGGCAAGGAGCAAGAGCTGCTTAAAGTACCACCCAGCCCTATCACCGTTACCCCCATGCGCCTGAATACAGTGTTTTACCGCTGCGAGGCTCAAACCTGGTACCACGGTATCTTCATCGAGATATTCGATAACCGGCCTTGAGCATTGATCGGATGATTCATCAGATGGTGATTTATTAAGAGATTTATCTAAAAAAGACCTATCAAGGCCGAGGCCGAGGCTCTTTGCTTTTTCAATGCAGCTCGATGAGGCTATGATCTTTATTTTTTGTGGAATAATGAATTGGATAATGAAAGGCAAGCCGACGCTGAGCACGGGTAAATCGCGTTCAATAGTGAGGAGCAATAGCTCAAAAGGCTGCTGGGGGCTTTCTTCGTTTATTTTGCCATTGCTTTGCATAGTGCTTAAGTTTTCTACCAATTGGGTTATAGGTCTTAAAGCTATGCCAAAGGATACCCTGCAATGAGTAATGCTGAAAAGATGTGCGTTGACCATTTAACGAAGTTGTGCTTCCAAAATCGACACGCTGTGTCACTAAGGAGAGTGAAGGGATAATGCCTTTGAAACGCACCTTATGGCGATAGTATCCCCAGCTATCAGCAGGGAATTTTACAGGGATATTGCTATTTTGGATACGCGCAGCTGCAGCCTGTGTGATGATGTAGCCTACGGTTTGCGCGATGGATCCTTCTTTGATAAAGATTGGAGTCACTATTTGGTAGTGATCGGTGACTTTCTTTCTTGTCCAGGGTAAGTAGAAGTCGCAGCGGCTCAGAACAACCAGGTCTCCTTGCTCAAGATATTCCCGCTCAAGAAGGCTCAAAACCTGCGGTAAATCAGGAGCAAGGGCTGCATCATCCTCGAGAATGAGGGCCCAAGGAAGGCCACGTTTTACTATCTCTGCGTAGACTGCCGCGTGGCTGAGCGCACAGCCGACTTCCCCTGGCCGCAGGCTTCGATCTTCGAGCTTGCGCGCAGCTACATCATCGTACCAGCGCGGATCGCTTATTTTCTCTGAACCGCGTACCGCATCGAAGAATTCAAATTCCATGCTGAGCTTCTCCAGTTGCGCTTTAATAGAAGCTCTCCGAGCGATATCTTCGGGCAGGCTTATGACAAAGGTGTACATTTATGCCTGCCTCGAAGCCCTTTGAAAGAGCAAATGTACTGATTTCTTTAGCTGAATATAATCCTTCTTCAGAGCTTTGAAGAAATTGATTGGAAAAACGCGATAAAGCAAAAATTTGATAAAGTAAAAATCATAAATTGGATCGAAATAATTCTTCCAATCGGATATATTGTTTGCCTTTTTATATTTTTTAATTTCTGAATAGGTAACGCCTTGCATGAGTAGCATACACTGCAGCGTAATCGATATATAAGGCAAAAGTTTTTTTTCATAATTTTTTTTGAGTGTAGTGCAAGATTGAATTTTAGGTATTCTTGAGGCTCGCTCAATTGCAGCGATATACTGTAGTCGTTTCAAGGATCTTGTATGCATCAAGCTTTCAGAATGTTGATAATAATAATAATACGCTTTTTCTAAAGTATAACATGTCGCAGAATAGGCCAAGATAGCATGAGTAAACTCTTGATCCTCCCCATAGCGAATTTTTTCATCAAATTTTATGGAATTATTTCTCACAACCGATGATTTTACTGCATAGGCTCCAAATCGTAAAATATCTGATCGAGTCGGCTTAGATATTGCCCAAAGCAAGGCCTGGCAGCTTTCAGTCGAAGTTTTTTCTGGTTTAAATACACCAACCAATTGGTTATTCTCATCAATAAAATTAAGCCCAAATCTAATGACATCATAGTATTGAAGCTTTGCTATTTCGATGATTTCATCAATAAGCGAACTGTCGATGTAGTCGTCAGAATCAACAAAGAGCACATACTCGCCTTTTGCTATTTCAAGAGCTTTATTTCTTGCAGAGGATTCACCTTGATTACTTTGATATATATATATTATTCGACTATCGCCTTTCGCATATGATTGGCAAATTGCTGATGAACCATCAATTGAGCCATCATTGACGATGATTATTTCGATTTGATCGCTCTTATTTGAAACGATGCTTTTGAGGCATCTACCAATATAGTTCTCTGTGTTATAGACGGGAACGATAATCGATAAATACATAGCTTACAGGATATCAATACAGAGCATTTAAAGTATATAACCCTCTACATTTTCAAGTGTCTTTAGAAAGTTATCAAAAGAATGCCGGCTTTTTACGAGATTATAGGCATTTATTGCTTTTAGTTGGCTAGAATCGTGAAGTGCTTCTTGGATTTTTTGACAAAATGAATCAATATTATTTAAATCGTCGACGATATAGGCTGTTTCTTCGTTCAATAGATCCCCAGAACCACCAACACATGGCCCTACTATTTTGAGCCCTACCGCAGCAGCTTCTAGAAGCGTATTTGGCATACCATCACTTTCTGATGTATACAAATAGGCAGAGTAGTCATCAAATGGCAATTCCATAAAATTCGAATATTTTCCCTTAAGCACTATATTTTTTTGTCTTTGCAAGAGCGTTGTATAATAGGGGTCTTCAGAATAACCCCATATATCAAACTGAATATCTTGCATTTGTTCAGCAATTTTTGCCAATAATTCCGGTTTCTTTTCTTTGGCTATTCTTCCAGTCCATAAAATCCTATTCTTTTGCTTCTTAGTCTGATGGCCTTCATCATTCTTTAATCTTGCTTTACCGATATGGATTAAATCATCAGATACGGGAAAATATGCGGTACAGAATTTTGAGCTTGATATTCCATAGGTAGTTGTCCATACTTTCGGGAAATACGAGTTATCCGAAAAAATAAATTCAAGAATATCATAGGTCTCTTCAAGATACTCCCGTGCATAACCTACTGGCTTACCTTCAGCATCAATTCCATCGGCAAAAAGAGAAGCAAATAGCTTAGAGTATTTCTGCAATGCTTTGCCATGCCTTTTGAAGGCTGTCCAACATGCTCCAGAATTAACATTATGTATGACTTGTGGCCGCTTTTGAATAAGCAGGCGAGTAAGCACATAAACAAGGGTATCGAAGTTTCCCTTTTCATTGTGCACAATTTTTCCTAATTCTATAAAGTCTGCATATTGCATTATTTTATCTTTCCAGGGCGAGTCTGCATTTTCAGTCGAAATAATTAATAATTTTTTATTCAATTTTGTATAAACGGCACGGGCATATTGAATTGTACCAAGATCTGCACCGCCTGCTTTTAGCCAAGGAACTACAATTATATGAGAATAATTGGTGTCAATTATTTGCGAATATGCTTTCATAAAAGAAATGGCTTTCGCATAATCAGGCTTAGGGATTTGATAATGCTCCAAATTAGATAAAAACGTATAGGAAGGGAATAGCTTTGGTTCAATATGCGATATCTCTCTCAGTTCTTCTATTACCCAGCTGGCTAATCGTGTATCAATTGTATTATCATTACTCTCATTACTCTTATTACTCTCTTTTTTCTCTATAATATAATTCAATAATGCCTTTATTGGTTTAACAAAAGTAAATAGTAGCGTTTCTTTCCATAAATTAAAAAATGATTTTGAATATCGAATTATTCGATAGTCTAGTTTGCTCTTCAGTTTGCTCTTTATTATATTTTTTGCAGTAGCATAACTGCATTTTCTATTCGATCTACTATTATTATTGTTACGAGGTTGATTTACATCATCAACGCGGAAATTGTAGTTTTTTGTAAACCATTCAAAAAAAGGCGACCTATCTATAATTGTACTATTTAAATTCGAAATCTTTCTTAGACTATTCTTGCTCTTATATCTGATAAAATGAATTGTATTAGGAACTATTCTATGAATATATCCATCACTAATGGTATCGCAATTCCAATGCCAATCTTCATAACCAATTCCCTTAAGTATCTGATTTTGTTCATACGGTACTCGGTCATAAATCTCTTTAGAGCTAAAGGAAAGTGCACTCCAATAATTCTCTATAAATAAAGTCTCAACAAGAAAATCACTAGATAATTGATCGACATGCTTCCACCAGTGCAATGCCTGATCGAAGGCAATATTGATTTCAGGATGTAGTATGCAGCATTTATTATCTAATGCCATCAAATATGCTTCATAAAGCCAATTTTCTCCAAATAAATCATCACCATCGAGAAAGGAGATAAATTCTCCATTTGCTTTTGAGATACCAAAATTTCGCGATTGAGATAAATCTCTAAATTCCACCCAGTACACATAATCGATAGATAATTCGGAGACTTGCTTATAATAGCTTATTCTCTCTTTTGTTATATCATCAGGAGCGTCAACAACGACAATGGTTTCTAAGGAGAGCCCTTTTGACTCTGCATATTTTCTTGCTTTTGCTGCAGATCTGATAGAACGATATGCTAAAATGCCTTCTGTATGACAATTAATTATAATACTGATATCTATACTTTTATTATCTGGCCTAATTTCAGGACAATTGAGAGAATTTTGCATAACAACATCCTCCACATTATTGTAATTTGTAAATCGAATTATTTACGTTTTTTAGATTTTTGTAGTCATCTTATCCATTTGCCAGCTCTTCCTCGTATCTTTTCGTCACTTCTTCCACAGGGCCTTCCATAGTGAGGCAGC
>MWDY01000298.1 GCA_002070755.1 Spirochaetes bacterium ADurb.Bin110
TGGGCGCTGACGGATTTGAACCGCCGACCTACTGGGTGTAAACCAGCCGCTCTGACCAACTGAGCCAAGCGCCCAAACTATCCACTTGTGCAGCGGCTGAACACTAGCATAAGGCAGCCAAATAAGTCAAGCAAAATGATCTTAATGGAAGCGAATCATTGGCTTTGGGCATGACATATGCGATACCAAAGAAAAACTCCATTTCGATAAATAGCTGGAATTCAAAAGAGCGTTCTCAATATTGAATCTGTCCAAGCAAATAAATGTGAATTCGTATCAAGCGCGCGATTAACTCTTCATTCTCAAGAGAAGATGAGGAGGCAGACTCGAAGAATCCTTGCCGAATAGCCTTAATTTTTCATACATTTATAATGCGGGATCTTATTCCGCAATGCAAACATCAATATATTTTCATTATAATTCTATTAGGTGGTACAATATGTCGGCAAGCGAGCTCATACCAATAGATCAAATTCTGCCTGGTAAGCTGCCCATAATAACTCTCATAGGAAAACCAATATTCCCTGGAATCTTTACGCCAATAATGGTTGGCAAGGAGCCGGACATTCAGATTGTGGAACAAGCGATATCAGCTGATGGGATGATCGGTCTTGTACTTCAAAAAGACGATTCTGATGAGCCATCCTCGAATAATCTATTTCATGTAGGCACTGCTGCAAAAATCATAAAAAAGATCAATCTTCCAGACGGTGGTATCAACATCTTTATTTCCACATTTAAGCGTTTTAAGATCAAGAAATTCATCTCCAAAGAGCCACCGATAATTACGGCAGTCAATTACCTAGACGACGAGAATTATGATAACGACGAAGTCAAAGCTTTGACTCGCGCTCTTATAAGCGAGATGAAGCAACTCAGCGAAAACAACCCGCTTTTCTCTGAAGAGATGCGCCTCAACATGATCAATATTGACAACCCTGGAAAGATTGCTGACTTCATCACAAGCATACTCAATATCGAGAAAAAAGATCAGCAAGATATTCTAGAAACTTTGGATGTACGTGAGCGAATGGAAAAGGTCCTTATTCATATCAATAGAGAAAAGGAGCTTTTCAGGATTCAGAAAAAAGTCCAGACGGAAATCAACGAAAAAATCGAAAAAAGCCAGCGAGAATACTTTCTGCGCGAAGAGCTCAAGGCTATCAAACAAGAACTTGGAATGGCTCCGGATGCGCGAAGCTCAGACTATCAGCGCTTTAGGGATAAGATCGATTCATTTCAGCTCGAAGGTGAGATCAGGGAAATCGTCGAGCAGGAACTCGAAAAATTCAACCTCATGGAGCCTTCTTCTAGTGAATACATGGTCACTAGAAATTGGCTCGATCTTGTATGTTCTCTGCCCTGGAATACATCGATTACAGCCGATTTCGATATCAAGCATGCAAAGAAAGTGCTCGAAGAGGACCACTATGGTCTACAGGATGTCAAGGATCGCATAATAGAATACCTAGCTGTGCGAAAGCTTAAAAAAGACACGCGCGGAACAATTCTCTGCCTTGTTGGACCTCCAGGCGTTGGCAAGACGAGTATTGGGCGATCTGTGGCGCGAGCTTTGGGTAAGCAATTCTTCAGATTCTCTGTAGGAGGAATGCGCGATGAGGCTGAGATAAAAGGACATCGGAGGACCTATGTTGGGGCCCTGCCAGGCAAGATAATCCAAGGTCTCAAGATTGCCAAAAGCCGAGACCCTGTATTTATGATCGATGAGATAGACAAAATGGGTATCTCCTATCAGGGAGATCCATCGAGTGCTCTGCTAGAAGTGCTCGATCCAGAACAGAATTTTAGCTTCAGAGATCATTATCTCGACCTGCCTTTCGATATCTCGAATATCTTTTTTATCGTCACTGCGAATACTCTGGATACTATTCCCAGGCCGCTGCTCGATAGAATGGAGGTGATTCAGCTTCCTGGTTATGTGGATGTTGAAAAGATCGAAATTGCGCGGCACTTTCTTATCCCGCGAAGTCTCGAAAGAAATGGCCTTGCAAAGAATCAAGTGAAGTACACGCGAGATGCTTTGCTCGCAATCATAGATGGATATGCTCGCGAGGCTGGAGTGCGTAATCTCGAGAAGTCTCTCGACAAAATACATCGTAAAATCGCAAAGAGTATAGTTATCGAGAATAGACAAGAAGAAAAATTCAAAATAGATAAGCATGCGGTAGAAAAATACCTAGGTAAGCCCATATTTCGCGACGATGAGCTCAAGCGTGCCAGTAGGCCGGGTATGGCGATTGGGTTGGCTTGGACAAGTTTAGGAGGGGATACTTTACTCATCGAAGCCGTAGCTAACCCAGGCAAGGAAGGATTCAAACTAACTGGTCAGATGGGGCCTGTAATGCAGGAATCGGCAGGAATAGCCTACACTTATGTAAGGAATATCGTTGCCCAGAAGTATGGAATCCAAGCTGAATTTTTCGAATCTAGGCAGATACACCTTCATATCCCAGAGGGAGCCACGCCAAAGGATGGACCTTCTGCGGGCATTACAATGGCCACTGCTCTTCTTTCGCTAGTGCTAAACAAGAGAATAAGAGATAGATTGGCGATGACTGGAGAGCTGAGCCTTACGGGTCAAGTTCTTCCTGTTGGAGGATTGCGCGAAAAAACCGTTGCGGCAAAGCGCAACAAAATAAAGGAAATAATAATACCGGCCGCAAACGAAAAGGACCTGGATGAAATTCCAGAACATGTCAAGAAAGGGCTTGTATTTCATCCAGTATCTCGGATGGAAGAAGTTATCGAAATAGTGTTTGGCTCATGATAGAATCATGAAACATGGCGCTCCTACCTTTTTTCTGTGGAAAAGATTGCGGAGGAGATGCTTGTCCCCTTTTGGCCGAAGTTGAAGATGGCAATATAAGGGGCATGCATCTCAACCCAGCTGCAGGTCAGTATATTAGGCCCTGTGGCAAGGGCTTTCGAGCCCACCAAGATCATGTCTCGCCAAAAAGATTGAAGACTCCTCTTCTGCGAACAGGGCCAAGAGGCTCAGGCCAATTTCGAGAAATAAGCTGGGATGAGGCCTTGTCACTTGTCGCACAAAGACTTAATGAAATCCGATCCGAAAGCGGGCCAGGCTCTGTTCTATGTATAGCGAGCAGCGGTTCGACTGGGGCATTTCACAATAGTCAAACTCTAGCTCGTCGCTTTTTCAATTCGATTGGTGGATGTGTAAATGTTGAGGGAAATTATTCATGTAATGCTGCAACTTTTGCGCTTTCAAGGCTTTTTGGAACATCGAAGAGAAATAGTGGATTTGATGCGGAAACAATTCGCCATTCGAATTTCATAGTTCTCTGGGGCTCAAATCCATTCGAAGCAAGGCTTGGTGCAGAACTGCCTGCTTATTTAATTGAAGCAAAGAATAGGGGAGCGCGAATTATCGCTATCGATCCGCGGCGAAGCCTTTCTGCAAGGATTTTAGACGCCGAATGGATTGGCATACGTCCAGGCACAGATGCTGTTCTAGGCTATGCTCTTTTGTTCGAAATACTTCAAGATGCGCGATTCGATCAAGAATTCATCTCCAAATATGCGATTGGCTTCGAATTGCTAGCAGATTATGTGCTTGGTAAAACTGATGGAATTGGAAAAGACGCTCTATGGGCAAGCTGTATCTGTGGTGTCGATGCTAGGGCGATCGTGAAATTGGCCTCCTTTTTCTGGGATGAAAAGCCAGCGATGATAATTCCGGGTTATTCTATTCAGAGGGTGGACTATGGCGAAGAAGCTTTTCGTCTAACCGTAGCCATACAACTTGCAACTCGCAATAGCGGCATGCTTGGTGCGTCCACAGGATCGATCAACAATTGCCTTCCTGGGGTCAAAGTTGGGACCTTAGAGGAATTGCCTTCTAGTCTGACTAAGCAAGGCTTGACTAGGGAGGGCTTGACTGGAGAAGCCTGGCTATGGAGGGATAAAAATATATCTCTAGGAACAGAGTCAAGATTGTTCAAAAAAAGAGTGCCTGTTCTTCGCTGGGCTGATGCCGTGCTCAATCCATCTTCCTACGGGCTTGGACCTATTAGGGTTCTATATTCGGCTGGAGGGAACTTTCTTAATCAAGGCGCAAATGTGACAAAAAATATCAGAGCCTTCGAGAGTGTTGATTTTGCCGCGTGTAATGAACTGTTTCTCACCCCTACAGCCAAGTACTGCGATGTAATTCTGCCTGTTTCGGATGCTTTCGAAAAGGAAGACATAGGTATTCCATGGGCAGGCAACTATGTACTCTATAAACCTGAAATATGCAGAGCATTGCCCAATACGCATTCGGACTACTGGATTTTTTCACAGTTATCCGAGCGTTTTGGCGCTGAGTCTATCTTTACAGAAGGGAGAACTGAATCCCAATGGATAGATTATTTTCTTTCTGAATCGGAAATTGCCAATATAGATGCTTTTAAGCGCCATGGGATCTTCCTCAAAAAAGGGCAATTGCGGGCTGGGCTAGACGATTTCTTTGCCGATCCCGTGGATCATCCAATCGGAACGAAAAGTGGCAAGATAGAATTTGCAAGCCCTTTATGGAATCCAAGCATGGCATTGCATTGGCAAGGCTTGATAAATCGATGTTCTAGAAAAGAATCTTGCAGAGAATTTTGGCTTCTGACTCCAAAAGTCTCAAGGTTTATCCATTCTCAACGTATAGAGCAAGAAGATCGATCCGAATGCGCCCAAATTCATATCCATCCCGAAGACATGGCATCTATTGGTGCTCGAAAAGGCGAAAACCTAAAGATTTGGAATTCAAATGGAGCGCTTGTCGCTTCAGCAATACCCGATCTCTGGGTTCAGCCAGGTACTGTATGGATTGAAGAAGGCATCTGGACAATGCCTATCGATGGGGTTGATCTTTGCGGAAACCCCAATATGCTCACTTCAGATAAAGGGACGCTCGAGAGCATCTCGAACATCATGCATGGGATACCTATACAGATAGAGCGTGTTGCTGGACCAAGCAGTTCATGATTCAGATCTAGTTCTTTAATCGAGAGCTCCCCTATACACGCGTAGCGAATTGCAGAGCGGCTATGGCAGCGCCCATCATGGAGATGTCGTAATTCTTTACGATTAGAACTGGCGTTCTACAGAGCACATCGCGAATATGCGGAGCATAGTTCTTTTCGAACCATCGCATGAATCTTGCCTTTTCGATGAGCCAGTCTTCGTTTTTTGAGGATATACCGCCTGCAAGCCAGACTCCGCCTGCAGGCAAGAAAATAGACACGAGATTTGCAGCCTTGAGCGCATATAGCCGAACGAATAACTCCATAGTCAAGCCGCAAAATGAATCAGACTTAGCATTTTTTGATATATAAGCCGGCCATTCAGATCGCGCGAGACTAAGAATATTTCGAGCAGTCTCGGAAAGGCCTTCTTTCAGCGCTTTTTGTGGTATTTCGTAGTCATCGCCCACAAGATTTATGGCAATATCTTCCGAGCAAATGAATTCGAAGATATTTGCAATGCCCTGGCCAGAGATAGCTAGTTCAGCACCTGGCGCATAATCATATCTCTTCCGAAGCCACGCGCCAAAGGAATCGCTCAACTCATCGAAACAGGGCAATTCAGAGTGACCACCTTCGGAGGGAAAGGCCATCGCACTTTCGCCTCTTCTATGAACAAAGCCCACACCAAGACCTGTCCCAGCCCCAATGACAAGCATAATGCCCTCGCTAGGTTCATAGGTGGATCCATCTGGATGTGGAAGCTGCGTAACTGCACTTCGATCTTTATGATCGAGAATAGTGACCGCATAGGAAAGAGCCGTGAAATCATTTATCAATCTGACTGGTACTCTAAGGAAATCAGAAAGCTCCGAGGCTTTTATACTCCAAGGAGCATTGGTGAGCTGAATGCTATTATCGAGCTGAACAGGTCCAGCTCCTGAAATACAACAAAGGTCTATTTTATCGTAAGATTCGCGCACGCGCCTTGATTCGAGAAAACGCTTTATCGGATCCAGGAGGGATTTTTCATTTTTGGTAGAAAATTGTGCTTTTTCTACTAATTCAATGCCCGACTCATCTTGTCTGGCTAAGGCTAGATTGGTGTTTGTCCCTCCAACATCGCCAACGAGGAATAATTTGCTCATTCTTATACTATAGCGAAGAAATTATCTCGGTGAAACAGCTAGCCTATTCTTTGAGGAGTTTTTCAAAAGCGTCATGATTTGGGTGTTTCTGAGAAAACGTCCGTTCTCGGAATCGAAGATTTCCAGATGCAGATGGTCTCCTCCTCCTTTCTTGCGAGCATTTATGCCTGTATTTCCTCCATGACCGATCGGCTGACCCCTCAAGAGAATATCCCCTTTTTCTACAAAGAGATCATAGAGATGGAAATATAGATAATATCGATGCTCTTCAGGCGAGTATACAATTACGCCATTGCCTGATTTTGGAGAGATTCCGCCCTTGATATATGATAGAGCCGTGCTCTTTCTAGGAAATCCTAACCATCCGCTTTCTGCAGCGACTACAAGGCCATCGCTCAAGGAATGAATAATAGGGCCTCGCTGAATATTCCAAGAAAGATATTCTACGTTTTGAAGGAAAATATCTAGCGCGAATGTATGCGAATAGTCGAGTTCATTGAGTCGAGGCAATGAGGAAAGACCGGGAAGCGTTACATTGCCATTCCATGCTTCAGAATTGCTCTCGAACCATTTTGTAGGAAAGGGGAATGAATTGCTTTTCGATATATGGTAAAAGACATCGAAGAATGCTTCATATCTGGTTCGAAGGGCATTCATCTTTGGATGTAAGGATGCAATGCGATTATAGGAGAGTTTTGCGGGGAAGGATATTCCATCGAGATTTTGATATTCTTCTGAATCTTCATCATCGATTAGCATTGCGAGGACATGCCCAGAAGATGGAAAGAACAAAGAAGCCATTTTTCTATTGTCTAAATCCATAGTTATGCCCTGAATGCATAGAGTGGATGCTAAATTTTCAATTTGTTCCATCGATAGCAATGAAAGCTCATTCTCATTTAGCATGGAGAGGTTTTGATAAAAATCGTTCTCCATAAATGACCGCTCATTTTGATTGCGGCAGGTTGCTTTTTCAGAAAGCAATATAGGCCTCGCGTCAGAATAAGGATTAAGAGAAAGCATCGCGCAACGAAGGGCCAAGAAACAAAGGATCGATAGAGTTGAAATGGTCACAAGTTTAATTATTCGAAAACCCACAGACTTGCCTTTCAAGTTAATTATTCGCGATCGGCATTGCTTGCGGATCAGAGCTATTCTTGGTCATATGCGATGCGAATCGACCATCGCAGTAATTGCCTGCTCTATTAGAGATATTTTCTTTCGAGTGATTTCTTTGCTTAGGCAAAGCTCAGCGCTATGATCGTGGCAAAGGATGTAATACTTTATTTTTGGTTCAGTGCCAGAAGGCCGTACCGTTAGCAGCGTACCATCTTCGAGGCGCCATTGGATTACATCGCTCTTAGGCAGATCGATTTTGCGAATTCTACCATTTCTATCCCATTCGGTACCTGCTTTGACATCTCGAATACAGATTACGCTAAGGCCGCCAAATTGATCGGGCTGCTGCTTTCTATAATCTTCCATGATGCTATTCATTATTCTCATGCCTTGTTCTCCTTCAAAATAGAAGCTAAGCCCTTTTTCCTCGTAATAGCCGTACTCCTTATATAGATCTTCGAGGCGGTCGAGGAGGCTTTTGCCCTGTGATCGCCAATAAAGGGTCATTTCAGCGGTTAGTGCGGCTGCGGAAATGCCATCTTTGTCTCTAACTTCCTTTTCGATTAGATGGCCATATGATTCTTCAGTTGCGTAGATAAAATCGTAATTCTCGGTCTCGAAGCGCCGCATAAGATCTGCAATCCATTTGAATCCAGTTAGGCATTCGAAGCTATCTATGCCATATTTCTCAGCTATGGCCTTCTGTAGTTCAGTGGTAACAATGGTGCGAATAGCTGCTGGTCTAGGTGGCATCCTGCCGAGCTCCTTAAGGGTAAGCGCAATGTAGTCGAGATGCAATGATCCGAGCTGATTGCCTGTCACCAATACAAATTCTCCTGTCTTGTCTGGTACGGCAATACCAAGCCTATCGGCATCTGGGTCGGTAGCCATTACTACATCGGCATGAGTCTTCTTGCCTAGCTCGATTGCCATCGCAAGTGCAGCTGATTCTTCAGGATTGGGGTAGGATACAGTCGGGAATTCGCCATCCGGTTCGCGTTGTTCTGGCACAGTAAGGACATTCAAACCAAGCTCTTTCATTATACGCTCGAATAGCATTGCTCCTGTGCCATGAAGAGGAGAGTAGACGATATTGACCGATTTACCCATTTCGGAGAAAAGATAGGAACGTAAGAGATGGGATTTCACCATGGCGACATAATCATCGTCGATCTCTTGGCCAATCTCCACCAATAGCCCTTTTGACAAGGCCTCTGTTTTGGAGATTTGCTTTGCAGACTTTACTTTTAGGACCTTTTCGATAATGCCGCTATCATGCGGAGGCACAACCTGAGAACCATCGTTCCAATAAGCCTTGTAGCCGTTATACTGAGGAGGATTATGGCTAGCAGTTACAACTACGCCCGTGTCAGCTCCAAGCTTTCGAATGGCGTATGATAGCACGGGAGTGGGCTTGAGCGATGGGAATATATACGCCTTGATACCATTGGCTGCGAAGACCAAAGCCGTTGACAATGAAAACTCCTTGGATTTTCTGCGAGAATCATAGGCAATGCATGCAGAAAGCTGCTTTTGAGGGAATTGTTCCTTAATGTAGTCGCATAGTCCCTGCGTTGCTCGCGTAACCACCAATGTATTCATTCTGTTGAAGCCACCGCCTATTAAGCCGCGCAGTCCTCCTGTACCGAATTCCAAATCTCTATAGAAGCGGTCTTCGAGTTCCTTCCAATCGCCTTTCTTAAGAAGTTCTTTTATCTCATCGGAAAAAGATGGATCGGTTTCATTCGCAATGTATTCCTGGGCTCTTAAAATTATTTCTTCGTGATTCATGATGGCTCCTTAATCATCTAAAATCGACAATCGAGAGTAGTTCTTGTGGTGATGATATAAGATAATCTGCTCCGGCAAGCTCGAGCTCTTTTCTAGATCGATAACCGTATAGGGCACCCGCTGCCGCCATTCCTGCTGCTTTGGCCGTCTGCATATCGACGGCCGAATCGCCTACGAATAGGCTTTGTTGGGGATTTGCTTTTGCAATACGACAGAGTTCGAGCGCAGCGCTTGGATCGGGCTTACGAGCTCGATTTTTGTTATCTCCCCAAATAGCTATGAAATCGACAGAGACAAAAAGAGATTCGATTATCTTTTTTGAAAGATGATCTGGCTTGTTCGAGAGAACAGCGAGCCTTACTCCATTTCTATAGAGGGATTCAAGCGTTTCGATCATGCCTGGGAAAGGCCTTGTTTCATCCAGAACATGCTCTTCATATCTCTGCATGGAAAGTCTGAGGATTCTGTCAAAGAGTATATAGTCATTGGATTTGTCCTGCGGAAGGACTCTTTCGACAAGAACCCGAAAACCATCGCCTACCATCTGCTTATAATCTGAGATTTTGTGGATTGGGAGGTCGAACTGGGATAGCACGAAATTCACTGATGACGCAATATCGGCGATGGTGTCGGCAAGTGTTCCATCGAGATCGAATATGATAAGTTTAGGCTTTGATTTTTGCAATTCGAGGACTCCGACTCTTAGAGATTGTAGATTTCCGCCTATTCTCTGGATTGTATGTTGAGATCGCTTTCTTTCCCGCCCTTTAATTTATATAGACTTTCTTTCTCGTCGATGAGGCGATCCATGTCTTTGAGTTCTCTTATTATAGGCTCGATCTCGGGCGTCGAAGAGCCTATCATGGGTTCATTTTTCTCTATTAGAAGATTATAGACTTCTGCGCCGAGCTTTGCGGTGAGGGATTGCGCTTTCGTTCTCAATTGCATAATTTCGATTTTTAATTTACCCATTTCGCCCCAGACTTGAGCCTGATCGGCCGCTTTTTCCAAGAATTCTCTCGACGCTTCAGCACTGTTTTCCATAAATTTCTTCAGCTTTTCTGAAAAGTCCATTTTAATCTCCTTTAATAGAAAAATGATAAGCTAAGTTTCATCGATACAATAATATCAGATAATGAAATTAGCAATATGATCGAGCATATGAACAGCAAAAACAGAAGCTTATACTAGTTGTCATTAAGCCTCAGTCAACAATCGTTTGGCTTTTGCGGAATAGACTCAAATACAGTATATTTAAATATAATGGGGGTATATGAAGTGTTGTGGACTTATATTATTTTTGCGGTCCTTTCTGCATGGTGGATAGTCTTTATCACAATCGCGGCGGTGCGAAAGCAAAAACCTGTCTTTGTATTCCTCCTTGTACTATTCCTGGTATGGGGAATCCCGGAGATCGTATTGATGGTAATTTCTCCTCCGGTAGCAGCTATTTTGTTTATCGTGCCTTTCATAATTCTAATTCAGATGATGCGCGTCGTACAGGAATATCAGCGAGGGGTATTGTTTCGATTTGGTCGCTCACAAAAAGTGGTTGAGCCGGGATTCAACCTCATTTTGCCATTCGGTATCGATTCGCTTCGCAGGGTTGATATGCGTACGTTCACCATAGATGTTCCAAAGCAGGAAGTAATAACACGAGACAATGTGCCTGTCATTGTGGATGCTGTAGTATACTTCAATGTATTCGATCCCATGCTCGCCGTGGTAAAAATAGCAGATTATACCAAGAGCACCAGTCTCCTTGCACAGACGATCCTGCGATCGGTGCTTGGTCAGCATGAGCTCGATGAAATGCTCTCTCAAAGAGCTCAATTGGGACAAGTGCTTCAAAAACTTCTGGATGAAGCTACTGATCCATGGGGTATTAAAGTCTCGGCAGTCGAGATAAAAGCAATCGAACTAGCGGAGACCATGAAAAGAGCAATGGCCAGGCAAGCGGAGGCAGAGCGAGAGAGAAGAGCGAAGATTATTGCGGCCGAAGGAGAGCTTCAGGCATCCGAAAAACTAGCCAAAGCCGCCGATATATTGGCGCAATCTCCAGCCAGCTTGCAGCTCCGATACCTTCAAACACTTACAGAAATTGCAGTTGAAAAAAACTCAACTATAGTATTTCCTCTGCCAATGGACTTATTGAAGGTTATCTCCAAAGCCGCAGAAAAGAGTTCGGAATGAAGTGCCCCTATTGCGGAAGTCTTGAAGACAAGGTTATAGACTCTAGAACATTGGCCAACGGAGAAGCCATAAGAAGGCGCAGAGAATGCACTTCCTGTGGGCTTCGTTTTACCAGTTATGAACGCATTGAAGAAAAACCTCTCCTTGTTATAAAAAGAGACGGCAGGCGAGAGCCCTTCGAGAGACAGAAGATCGAACGAGGTCTTGTCCGAGCTTTAGAGAAAAGGCCTATTTCCCAGATGTCCATCGAGAATCTCGTAAATGAGATAGAAGATGAGGCTGCGGAACATGCCAAAGCCTCTAATGAGATCTCGAGCGAAGAATTGGGTCGAATTGTTCTGCAAAAGCTCTACTCACTAGACAAAGTTGCCTATATTCGTTTTGCATCGGTGTATAGAAAATATGACACCCTCGATGAATTCATTGACGAAATAGAACACCTAGAAAAAGGACAGACTGGCTAGCATATCGTTGCCATCTATTGCGTTTCTCCTACGCTTCTTCTACTACTCTTCTTCCGCTTCTTGTGTCTTGAATGCTTGGGCTGCCTTTATCACATCTTCTGCGATCTTTCCAGAGATAGGCGCATAATGCGAGAATTCCACTTCGAAAGAACCTGTACCAGAGGTCATTGATCGTAGATCGATTGCATAGCGCAAAAGCTCTGCTTGAGGAACTTGTGCATCTATCTGAACGATACCGCCGCCTATGGGATTCTGGCCAGATATTTTTCCACGGCGTCCTGATAGATCGGACATTACATCGCCAAGGTATTTATCTTCTACAAAGACAGATAGATTCATGATCGGCTCAAGCAAAACTGGACTTGCTTGCCTCATAGCCTCGCGAAAAGCGCCTCTAGCGGCAAGCTTGAATGCCATTTCAGAGGAATCGACAGGATGCTCTTTTCCATCGATGATTGCTGTTTTGGTGTCGACTACAGGATATCCAGCTAGCACGCCGGCTTCCATGGCTTGGCGGATGCCCTTTTCTATGCCTGGCATAAAGCCCTTGGATACTGCACCACCAAAAATCCTATTTTCGAACTCATAATCTTTTCCACGTTCCAACGGTTCGATTTCAAATACTACCCGAGCATATTGGCCATGCCCCCCAGTCTGTTTCTTATGAGTATATTCCGCAGTCGCTTTCTTGGTTATTGTTTCTCTATAAGCTACGCGAGGAATTCTGGTTTCTGCTGCGATCTTCGATTGGGATTTTATTTTGTCGAGTATCATGTTGATCTGCTGTTCGCCCATACCAGATATTACAGTTTCTTTTGTCTCGGGATTATAGCTCACTCGGAAAGTTAGGTCCTCTTCTGCGGCCCTATTTAGCAACTCGTTGAGTTTATCTTCTTCTTTTTTATTCACTGCGGAAATTGCTAACATGTGGACAGGAGAAGGTAGCTGCAGTGGTGCATAGGAGATTGGCTTATCGAATTGGCTGATTGTGTCATTTGTTTTTAGAGAAAGAATCTTGGCAAGGATGCCGATATCGCCCGCAGGAAGAGAAGGTATTTCCTCGAGTTTTTTTCCTTGCATAGTATAGAGTTTTCCTATCCGCTCTTTGTGTAGATCGCGGCTTACTACCATATCCATATCGGAAAGGATGGTTCCCGTTATTGCTTTGATATAAGAAAGTCGACCAGAAAATTGATCGATCTGGGTTTTGAATACAAAAGCCGAGGCAGGCTTCGAAGGATCGATAGACATCTCTACATCGTTGCCATCTTGATCCTTAGCCTTTTCTGGTGCGCGGGCAAAAGGGGATGGTGCGCTCTGCAAAATAAAATCTATGAATGCGGCGGTACCGCTGTTCACAAGGCCAGCTCCGGCAAAGGCGGGAATGATCTTGCCTTCGGCAAGAGCTTCCTTAAGACCGAGTAGGGTTTCTTCTTGAGTAAGCTCGCCTTCGATAAGGTATTTTTCCATGAGTTCATCGTTTCCTTCCGCCGCGGCTTCAGATAGAAGAGCACGGGCGGATTCCACCGCTTCAGAATACTCGGCTGGCACTTCGCTGGGCACTTCCTTTTGATCATGAGAGCTAGGCCTTATATATGCCTTGTTATTTAGCACATCTATTATTCCCTTGAAAGAGGTGCCTTCTCCCATAGGAATTGTCACAGCAACAGGAGTGACACGGAATTTTTCTTTGATGTCAGCAAGGGTATTCGAGAAATTGGCTCTATCTTCATCGAGACGAGTTACGAACATCATTCTTGGTCTCTTATGGCGCTCTAATATTCTCCAGAGTTTTACCGTTTCAATTTGCACACCAGATTTGCCATCGATGACGAGCAGGGCTGTTTCGGTCGAACGGATAGCCAGAATTGCTTCTCCGACAAAATCGCCAGCACCGGGAGCATCTATGAAGTTGATTTTGCAGTCATCGGTGTTGACATGCGTAAGACTCGAGCGAACTGATATCTTGCGCGCAATCTCGTCTTCGCTATAATCGCTGACGGTTTTGCCCGAATCTACCGTTTCCGGTTTAGATATCATTCCGCCCTGAAAGAGAATGTGCTCAAGCAGCGTCGTTTTTCCTGTGCTACCATGTCCAATGATAGCTATGTTACGAATCTGTTCCGTGGTATAGGACATAATAACTCCTCACAGGGTGGGATGGTTTTAAAATTTCCTCTTTTATTTAAGGAAGACGAGCTATTATAATTCAAAAGCCGCAGGTGTCAACAGCAGCCTGGCAAATATACTTAGGATTTATCTATGACCGGTGCTTGCGGGCATGAGGGCAATACAGTCGAATATAGTCCGTCCTCCCTGAAAAGCAGTAGCACTTCGCCGGATAATCCGCCAAAGCCCATTCTGATATTTACCCTCAGTTTCAATCCTTTCGGCCAAGCCCGGAGTTGTCTCGATAAAATTCATGAGTTCGAGATTTTGCGTAAGCGCAAGTGGTCTCATGCCTACCCCGGCTATGATCGAAACCGGTTCGATTATAAGATTTGACAGCTCTGGTACGGGCTGAGTTGCCATAGCCGCTTTTGCTTGAAGGCGAATCATTCTAGCTCTAGCATCGGGTCCGGCTGTCTCTTTGCTTACTGATATTAGATCCAGCAAATAATTACGAACATCATTCAATTCTTTTATTGTGGACAATTTATCTATTTCTGGGGAGGATTTGAGGACCTTGGCCAAAGTTGATATTTCTCGAAGATAGTGGTTTCGCTGATTAGAAGGAACTAAGTACATAACTATTATCGAGACAGGCATGCCATCCGGAGCTCCATAATCGATGCCTGATGGGCTCCATCCCACTACGCACATCAAGTCTTCTTCGAATTCCACACGCGCATGAGGACAAGCCCACCTTTTGCCGAGAGCGGTGTTCATCGATTTTTCCCTTGCCATCACATTGCCCACAATATCGGTTCCAGTGGGAATTTGCGGAAAGGCTTCGATTATGTGAGCGAGAAACTGGAGCGCATGATCCTTATCATTTTCGGGAAGCTCAAAAAGCCTACCTTCCTGGAGGGCATCGAGTATCGAGTCCATGGTCATGCTCCTTCAAAATGTTTAAAAAACCAGCATTTCACTTTATGCGTGATAATCGAATAGGCCAGAAGAAATGCCACTATCCAAACCCAATAGATACCCGGGAGAGGAACAAGGCCGAGAATGCTTGCTATGGGAGAGTATGGTAGCCAGATTCCAATTCCCATCACCACCAGTGTTGCAAGAATCATCGGAGCCGAAGCCCTGCTCTGAAAGAAAGGGATGCGCTTAGTCCGAATTATGTGGACAATGAGAGTCTGTGTCAGCAGTGACTCTACAAACCAGCCCGTCTGAAAAAGACTGGCTGTAGCATTCCGTTGTGCAAATGAAAGGGCAGGGTTCAGATAGTCTTTTGCATTGAATAAAAACCACATAAGCGCGAAAGTCGCATAATCGAAGATCGAGCTAATTGGTCCAATACACATCATAAATCGCTTTATATTGTCGATATCCCATCTTACTGGTTTTGCGACCAATTCTGGATCGACATTGTCCATAGGTATGCCAGTCTGTGAGATATCATAAAGTAGATTGTTGGCGAGTATTTGAAGAGGCCTCATAGGAAGGAAGGGCAGAAGAAAGCTTGCTCCCAGCACGCTGAACATATTGCCAAAATTCGAGCTTGCTCCCATTCGGATGTATTTGATTATATTGGAGAATATACGTCTGCCTTCCATGATACCTTCTTCCAGCACTAGAAGACTCTTTTCCAGCAATACTATATCCGCTGCTTCCTTAGCAACATCTACCGCCGAATCAACCGATATTCCCACATCGGCTGCTTTTAGAGCAGTCGCATCGTTTATCCCGTCTCCTAAATACCCGACTACATTACCCTGGTGGCGCAATTCTCTTACTATCTCTTCTTTCTGGTTTGGAGTTAGCTTGACAAAAACCTCACATTTCCTGACTTTTTCGGAGAAAGCTTCTTTCTCGAGCGCGGCCAGCTCAGGTCCGGCTATAGAGGAGGTAAAAGGAATACCAACATCCCTGCATACTTTCTTAGTCACAAGGCCGTTGTCGCCAGTTAGAACCTTTACTTCCACACCAGTCTTGGAAAGGAGTTCAATGGCTTTGGTTGCTGATTCCTTCGGAGGATCGATAAACGCAATATACCCCAGCAGGATCAGTTGGTTTTCGTCTTGAACGGTAAAGGTTGTCTTTTCACGAGGAAATTCACGATAGGCTATGCCCAGAACCCTGAACCCTTCGGTATTTAACTTTTCTACATCCTCGAAGAGGTCCGCGCGGATCATATCTATCAGAGGATAGATTTCCTCATCTATCTGGTAATAAGAACAACAACTGTATATCTCTTCGACTGCTCCCTTGCAGATGAGGACGTTATCCCCTTCGTATTCTACGACTACCGACATTCGGCGACGCTGAAAATCGAATGGAAGCTCATCCACAAGTCGACATTCGTCGACATTGAGATCAACATGCTCTAGGACGGCTCTATCTAGGAGGTTTTTAAGGCCTGTCTGAAAGTAGCTATTTAGATAGGCGTAGTTAAGGACCTCATCGCTCTTGTTCCCAATGATATCCACATGATGTTCGAGTACTACTCGATCCTGTGTCAGAGTACCTGTTTTGTCAGTGCATAGGATATTTATAGCGCCAAGATTCTGGATAGATGGCAGTTTCTTTACTATGACCTTCTTTTTCGCCATCGCCAGAGCTCCCTTGGCAAGGTTCACAGTGACGATCATGGGGAGCATTTCAGGAGTAAGCCCCACTGCTACAGATAAAGCGAAGAGCAGCGCTTCGAGCCAATTCCCTTTGGTTATTCCAACGATCAAGAATACGACGCTGACCATAACGAGCATGAGGCGAATCATGAGCCACGTGAAGGAACGTATGCCTTTATCGAAACTGCTTTCCTCACGGCGCTCTATGAGCTTTTTCGAAATAGCACCGAAAAGCGTGTTTGTACCTGTGGAAACGACTATAGCCCGGGCTGTTCCACTAGTAACGCTTGTACCCATAAAGCAGGCATTAGGCAATTCGATCGCCGATTTTATTGTACCTGTTGGCAGAGCAGCAGATTTTTCTACAGGCATCGATTCTCCTGTCAAGGCTGATTCGCTTACAAAAAAGTCTTTTGCCCAAATTATTCGCACATCTGCTGGTACTATTGCGCCAGTCTGGAGAAGCACGATATCCCCAGGCACGACTTCAGACATTCTGATTTCTGTTTCTACTTCGTTCCTAAGTGCATAGGTACGGGACTGCACACGCTTGCCCAGGGACTCGACCTCTCTATTGGATCTACTGTCTAAGATATAAGAGAGTCCTACACTCAATAGGATCATTGCCCCCACAACAATAGCGGATTGCATTTCTCCAATGAGAGCAGAAATCAGTGCTATAACGAGAAGCTGAATGACAAGAGGATTTTTGAAACGGTCTAGCATATCTTCCCAGAAATTGAGCTTTTTCAGTTGTGCAATTTCATTTTTGCCAAACTCCGAAAGCCTTTTGTCAGCTTCCTTTTCGGAAAGACCCTGCGGACTCGATTCGAGCGTCTCAAATACACTCTGAAGCGGAGCCAAGCAGATGGAAATCAGCCTGCTCTCATTTTCGCTAGAGACACTACCATTCTTCGTCTTATTCTTTTTCTTTATGGAAGGTAAAATCAGTGGGAATTTAGCCATAGTTCACCTCACATTGCTGTCAATCTCTCCTGACAGAAGGAGGTGAATGGCATAGGACAAAATGTAGCTCTATGCTTTTTCGATACCAGCTGCCAGGTGAGATGGTCGCGGGAATGGATCTTCGGGCTCGGTAAAGATGCAGTGACTATGACTGCCATCCGAGTCGTTCATGACACATCCTCCTTTCTGCTGGGATTTAATAAAATTGGAATTCACTTTAATATGCATCATAATATGGCTATAGTCAAGCCCTAGATGAGGATTTGCAGCCCTTGATCTTTGGTGTGCTCTTTATAAGCGCCCATTTGGAGAATCCAGATATCTTGACAGTTAGCCCGTTTTTCAATTAGCCTACAACGCTGAAATCGGGACGTAGCCTAGGGGCTAAGGCGTCTGCTTTGGGAGCAGAAGATCGGAGGTTCAAATCCTCTCGTCCCGAATACTGCTTTTGGATGCGGCAAAAAAGCAGCCTCTTTAAGGCCTGTGCATTTTTTGCTTTTATTGCGCACTCAATGGGATCATAGCTCAACTGGATAGAGCAACTGCCTTCTAAGCAGTAGGTCGCGCGTTCGAGTCGCGCTGGTCCCATAAGGAATTACAACATATCATTGCGTTAAGATGGCCATTGTTACTTAGGGGTTCCTGAACAATCGTTAAAGTCTTTTATAACAATAGAATATTTGCTAAAATAATCCCATAAAGTGCACGAAAAACGAGAGAAAAGGTTCAAAATCCGTGCACTTGAAAGCTCAAAGCCGCATATGCGGCCAATCGCGCTATGAAGTGTTAATATTTTGATCTCATTTATTAGCCTTCATCATTTGCTGATCCATTATATAATACTTCTCCTGTATTCTTTGAAACAAAAACTATTGTACTACTTTTAAGCTCGCATAATTCTTTACTATGGATATAAATATGCCAACAATCTTCTTTCGGTTCATTATATATAATCCATTTCCTTTGTGGGTTTTCATTAATTTCAAGCAAATTAATATCTATATTTAATTTATCAGAAACAATTTTGATTGCTTGTTCTTCAGTTATCATTAGTTTCTCCAACAATTTTTGTAAATATTAATTGACGCGCAAAGCGTCAAGCTAACATTCGCTTAACCGGTAACGCGTCCATTGGCGCGGAGTTTGCTATAACGAGTGTAGCGAGTCGCAAACTCCGTGACAACAGGCGAGTCTAGTTAAAGCCTTTGTTATGTTAAAGCAAGTTATTTCTTATCGCGCCTAATGACCGGAGGCCAAGACGCAATACATACTTCATATCTCCTTACAATATCTTACTTCTACGGCATTGTATTCTTCAATATTCTGCTTTTTCCCATCTTCTTTATATCCATTCTTTTCATAGAAACTTCTTCCTATCTTATTCTTTTCCAATACCCATACTGTATTTTCTTTATACCCCCTTTTTCGTGCTGTCTCTTCACAGTACTCTATCATTTTTTGTCCTATACCATTCCTCATCATTAATGGATCCACATATATTGCCCAAAGCTCAAATGATTCTTTTTTATCTTCATCTCTTGATTTCCCTTGTATCATCATTCCCTTTATTATTCCATTATCTTCATATACAAGCCATTCTTCATCCCCTTCCTCAAGTACATTCCTAATCATTTGGCTTTTCTTTTCTATATTGAGCTTCTTGAATAGCACTTCATCATTAATTATTCCTCTATAAGCATTTCGCCATCCGAATATTTGTATATCAGCTATTCTACTTGAATCATCTATTTCTGCCTTGCGTATCATTTTTCCTCCCTAATAATAGCCAATTCTTTCTTAATAAAGCTTAGCCGCGCCGACGGCTGGAGGCCCGGCGCGTTGGAAACGGTAATAAGAGATTCTGCGCGAAGCGTCAAGCTAACATTAGCTTAACTTGTAAAAACGGGCGCGTACTCGCGCTTGGCGCGGTTTGTGCATAGCGAATGAAATGAGCTGCACAAACCGTGACAAAGTTTTTATCAGGTTGAAGCTTTTGTTAGGTTATTTCTCTTCTCTATATATAATAGATTTTGATTCCCACAAAATAGACATTTTTCTCTATGCATACATAAATACTTACCACATTTATCACAGTGCCATTTTACTTTTTCTTTCTTTATTAACTCTCTAATCCCTAATGTTTTTATATCCTCAAAGTTCTTATATATACTTACATTATATCTATTTGTATATCTTTTCTCTAAATCCTTTATCCTTCTACATGGATACTTCTTACATTTACTACATAATAGCTCTTTATTTCCATTTTTCTCTTCACAGTTCCTTATTCTACATTCAACACAATGGTATGCCTTATGATCATCTGGTCCGTTACATCCATTACAATGATTCTTATCTCTTTGATATGCTAAACAGAGACTACAATTTATTCCACAAGGAGCAATATCTTTAGTTTTCATTGTTCTAATAGAAAAGATTTAGCCAGTTCATAATCTTTTTCACTGACAAGTATTGTTGCAGCTATACTATATGATGCTGGTCTTTGGCCTCCGCTATCATCTGACTGAATGATGTAGGGAATGTTTTCTTTATCCAGGATAGTAGCAAAGAATTCAGCATCAAACCTATTCTTGAATTGCTTAAGTTTGATCATGCTATAACCTCTCTTATTGGCGCGAAGCGTCAATCTAACATATTTTACTTTAGAAAACTCTATAATAAAATAGCTGCAAAATTAAATCAGAGAAGAGCAATATAAGCCTCCTAATAAGAATTGTTAGACAGGTTTGAAGAGCGAATAATTTTCCTTGCGCGATATTTGATATCAGCAGAATAAGTACCAATTAAGCAGATCTTCTTTATCATGCAAGAATATCAAGAGTATTCTTATGTTTATCTTTTCCCAATTATTACTAGAATAGATATAATCTTGGTATCTAGAAAGGATTGAAGCTGCAATGGCGGTCATTTCGCCATTCACAAAGCATTGATTTCTTTTTTACTAGCTGTTCTATCTTCCCGCTATCCCTACTACCACTCCAATCATCATTCCCGCTCCAAGCCCAATAATTATTCCTTTTATCTTTTCTTTAATGATTCTCGCTTCCAGCTCTTCTCTGCAGCTCTTCCAAGATGCCTCTGAGATCCTCAATGCATCCGATAGCTCTATCCTGAGTCTCTCCGATTCTTCCCATTTTATCCCTAAGTTCTCGAGCCGTGACTTCAAGCTCTCTATATCTTTCAATAGAGTCTCTCTCGCTGTTCAATATTTCCAGCTGCGTTTCCAGATTCTTCGATACCTCCACCGACTGCTTTGTTTCCTCTTTCAATTTCTCGTTCAATATCATCAATTCTTGTATCTTCGATGCCGCTTCCTTTAAGAGGGTAGGGCTGTCCAGGTCCTGAAATTGCAAGGGCTGCGCCGATAACCATCGCAAGGATAATAGCAAGAGCAAATATCCAAAGGCTATTCTTCTTTTCCACATCCTTTTTCCTTAATCGACATCGCTATGCTCTTAAGGCTTTCTATGGTTGTGTATCCTAGTAGAACAAGCACGGCCAATATTGCTGCTATTCCAGCCCAGACTCCTGCCATCATGCCATTCATGGCGGATAGCCAAAGGCAGCTCACAGAGCAGATGCTATATAGGAGCGCGAGAGTCCTTCTCATAGACCAGGAGCCGTCTTCTTCGTTTAGAATTCCGGGTTTTTTCATGAGGCTTTTCTTCTAAATACTCTTAAGCTCTCTAAGTAGCCATATTTTAAGGTATTTGAATTCTTGTAAGGGTCCCAGTTTGAAAGTTTGAAATGTGTATGATTGATTACTTTTGCGTTTATTTTTTCATTCCATCTCCAGCATTCTATTATCCTTTCATCTTTTCTTGGTCTATAGTCAGGTTTTTCTGTCGTACTCTTCCATCCTTTTTGTCCAGTTACTATATCCATGAATCCATCGCGGTTCTCTACAAAGCAGTTCTTTGGGTTGTTTCTGTTGTTTTCATCGTAGTATATGTAGCCTTTTTTGATTCCTTTGATTATAAATCCTAATGCTTCTTCTTCCGAAAGTCCTGGTTTACCTATCTCACATATTGAGAGTGCAAGGCAGGATCCTTCTCCAAGCTCTGCTAATAAGCTCTGTATGCCTTCTCTCACTTCTTTTTCTCTCCGCTCTCGCTGCCTGCAATAGCGGCTGCTGCTATCCCTGCCAAAGCATTCACTATCGAATTAACTATCTCTCTCATATATAGTTTTGGCTCCTTCTTATCCTGCCCGCAGCGCTTCCATCAGTTCATTCGCTGCTCCCTTAGTCATGCTGAATGCTCCTTGAGCCGGTCTTCCAAAACCAAGTCTTATCCCAGGCTTATCCCTTGTCCATTTTTCCTCTATTGAATAGATAGGTATGCTATACCACTCTCCATAGGCTTTTACACTGCAGAGGTCTCCTAGTGCATAATCTCTTTGTAGCTCAATTGGAGCATTGAATGGTATTTCCGCTTCAAGAAAGAAGGTCTTAGGAAAAGCTCCAAGTTTTCTTATTCCATAGTTTCTTAGAGCCTCAATCTCAGTTAGATTTGGCGCATCTATTGCATTCTCTATCCTTGCATATCCCTTTGGTTCTTCGCCATTCCAGGCAACAGCTATCGGTCTTTCTTCTTGCGATTTTGCTCCCAGCACATATAGGGCCGATGAATAACCTAAAACACCTTGCGATATATTCGCAAATCCCAGGGTATCGTACTCATCTGCAAAAAGAGCCCGGCTATTTTTATTCTGCCTTGCACTCCTATCAATTCCTTCTATGATATCAAATACAAGCTCTCTTTCTTGTGGATTGAGTGCTTTAGTTCCTCCATTGAGTTTGCAGTGTGGTCCATTTCTTGGCGAGGCTTGCGTCGATTTTATCTAAGAAGGATTCAGTTGTTTCGAAGCTCTTTGCCGGCGGGCTTATAAGGTTCATGAGGTCCTTTGTGACCACACCCGATTCTATGAGTTCAATCGCTGCTTCTTCGAGTTGTTGCGCAAAGATGCTTATCTCGGGTGTTTTATCGAGCTCACTACGTTTTCTAAGCGCACCTGTCCACGCAAATATAGACGCAACAGAATTGGTACTCGTAGGGTTGCCCTTGAGGTATTCGTAATAGTGCCTACGAACTGTGCCATGCGCCGCCTCATATTCGAAAGCTCCTGAGGGCGATACAAGGACTGAGCTCATCATGCCAAGGCTGCCAAATCCTGAGGCTACCATATCAGAAAAGACATCGCCATCGTAGTTCATACAGGCCCAGAGGATTCCTCCTTCGCTCTTCATGAGCTGAGCGACTGCATCATCAATGAGCATATAGCGATAGTGAATTCCAGCGGCTTCCAGGTCAGCAGTACGGGCCAATATCTCCTCAGCAAAGAGTTCCTTAAAGTGTCCATGGTAATTCTTGCTAATGGTATCTTTGGCTCCAAACCAGATATCTGTTTTTTCCGAAAGAGCATATTCTATACATGCACGTGCAAAAGAACGGATCGATGTGTCGTTATTATGCATGCCCATAGCTACCCCAGGGCCTTCGAATTCGTGGACCTTGAAAGTAAGGGGTATTCCAGCTTGTGCTGGCTGGTATACAAGGCTTACGGTGCCTGGGCCTGGTACTACAAAATCTACTGCTTTATAGATATCGCCATACGCATGCCTTCCAATGATGATAGGCTTCTGCCAGCTGCGGACAGCGGGAGCAATATTCTTTGCAATGATGGGTTTGCGGAAAACCGTACCATCGAGGTATGCTCGAATAGTCGCATTAGGTGAAGGCCATGCTTTCTTAAGGTGATATTCCTTGACTCTTTCAGAATCAGGCGTGATGGTTGCGCATTTGACTCCTACCCCATACTGAGCAATGGCCCGAGCTGCATCAATCGTAACTTGATCATTTGTCTTATCTCGGTTCGCAATACCGAGGTCGTAGTATTCAAGATCGACATCAATATAGGGGAAAATGAGCTTTTCTTTGATCATCGACCATATAACCCTTGTCATCTCATCGCCATCGAGCTCCACAATAGGCGTCTTTACTCGCGGTTTCATGATCTTTCTCCCTGGATTCATTATACTCGAAGAGGAAACTATACTGTAACATCCTGCACGATGAAGTTTTTGTATTGTATTTATTATTCTCTTTGAGTATTAAAATATAGGAGTGTTCATTGTTAATTAGATAAGCGACCGATGGGAGTCGAACCCACGTCTCCAGCTTGGAAGGCTGGGGTAATAGCCGTTATACGACGGTCGCAATCAATTTGCGTCTCTTTTCACGAGTAAAGGCAAAGCTTCCTTAGTGCTCTATGGTTCTGCCTGCTCGTGGCTTCTCGACTTGGGCGATTTAAGCGCACGATGCCTTGCTTGTCAAGTAGGCTTGAGGAGCCCATTCACTAGCGTGCCTTAGAAGAGTCCTTGAAAATTGATCATACCTAAATTGACTCTTGCCCCAATCTGTCTTTCAGTATAAAATTATGTCTAATTTGTAAGCATATTGCCATTATATTTTATATTTTTTCGATATTGGAAAGAGGATGACTTGTTTTTGCTGTTTTCCTTAGTTTATTTTATTAGATATTAGATAGCCATGCATTAATGAAAAGCGATCCTGTTTTCCAAGCGTCGATTCTATGCAGAGGGAATTAAGATGGAGATCCAATTACAAGAGCTTCTTGAGAGAATTCAAAGCGAAGGTATCGAAAATGCTAAGCAGCAGGCGGAACAGATTATCCAAAAAGCTCATTTGGAAGCGGAAGAAATTGTAGCGCGTGCCAAAAGAGATGCAGAGGAGATGCAGTCTGAGGCCTTGAGGCGCATAGATGCAATGGAAGCGGCTTCGCGCGAAAGCCTTCTCCAGGCTTCTAGGGATACAATGATTGCCTTGCGTCAAAGTGTTCAACGCTTTCTCGAATCAGCCATCAGGGCTGATGTCAAGAAAGCTTTCGATGAGGAAATGGCCGCAAAGGTAATCCCTGAAGTTCTAAAGATTCTCTCGTCTGGTCAGTCGGGCGACTTCGAAGTGCTTCTCCCTCCAGATCAACTCGAAAAAATAGACAGTTCTCTTTCTGCAAGGCTTGCCAAAGAACTCTCAAGAGGTGTCACATTTAAGCCTTACGATGCTATCGATGCGGGATTCCGAGTAGCTCTGTCTGGTTCCTCGGTTCAATATGACTTTTCTGCAGAGAGCATTGCACAGATGCTCTCGGTTCGTGTAAATAAGCTCCTCTCCCAATATCTAAAAGAATCTGCGGGGAGCCTCGATTGAAATGAAGCATTATTGGTACTTTGCTTCAACACTTACATCTTTTCCATTCGGCTCACCCCCTCCCATTTCTATGCAGGCTTTTGACGAACTCTGTTCTAGGATGATGGATAAGAGCGATTTGGAAATTCTTCCCTGCGTAGAAGAAGCAAGAAATGGCAGATTTTCAGCATTCATGGAGAAATCTGCATTCTTGATGTCATATTTTGAATTTGAAAGAGGGCTTCGCAATGCGCTTGTAGTATTTCGGACAAGAGCTTCGAAGCAAGATGCTAGCCAATGGACGAGGCCTGGCGATATAAACCCAGATTCGCTAAAAGCAGCGCAGGCAGCACAGGCTGCTTCGGACCCTCTCCAAGCTGAGCTTGCAATAGAGCGCGAAAGGTGGAATGCAACAGAGAGGCTATCCGCACTTTCTGCATTTGAGCTTGACTCTATTCTTGCATATAAAATGAAATTGCTTATTGCATCTCGATATGCCTCCTTTGATAGAAATCGCGGGATTCAAGGATTCAATATCCTATACCAAGATATCATAAATGCTGCAGTAGGAGCAGCGAGTGCTTTTGATACCGGAGTAGCAACATGACAGAAGGATTTGTCACCGCAGTAAATGGCAACATGGTTTCCATCCAAACCGAAGGGACTGTAACCATGAATGAAGTCGCTTATATCCTGGTAGGAGAAAGAAGGTTAAAAAGCGAGGTCATTCGTATCCGTGGCACTTCTGTTCAGGCCCAAGTCTACGAGATTACCAAAGGCATAAAGGTCGGGAATAGGGTAGAGTTCAGCGATGAGCTATTGTCTGTTGAGCTTGGACCAGGCCTTCTTGGGCAGATATATGATGGGCTTCAAAACCCTCTGCCAGAGATTGCCAATAAGGTAGGATATTTTCTGGAGCCAGGCTTCTATCTCAGGGCACTCCCTCGAGATATAAAGTGGCATTTTACTCCACTCTCAAAAAAGGGCGATGTCTTAAAGCGCGGAATGGGCATAGGCTGGGTTCCTGAACGATATTTTCGGCATATAATAATGATGCCTTTTGATTTATATGGAGAATGGAAAGTTGTAGAGATCGCGCCCGAAGGTGATTACACGATCGATGAGGCGATAGCGGAAGTTGCCGATTCGAAAGGAAACAAGAGAAATATCCGAATGAGTTTTTCCTGGCCTGTGAAGAGGGCTGTAGATTGCTATTCCGAGCGTCTTAAGCCTTCAGAGCCGCTTGTTACGAAAACTCGAATCATAGATACGTTTTTCCCGGTAGCAAAGGGTGGAACTTACTGTATCCCTGGTCCTTTCGGAGCAGGGAAGACAGTCCTACAGCAGGTAACAAGTCGCCATGCCGAAGTCGACATTGTGCTCATAGCAGCATGCGGCGAGCGCGCGGGCGAGGTAGTAGAAACGCTCAAAGAGTTTCCCCAGATCATCGATCCAAAGACTGGGCGCTCTTTGATGGAACGGACTGTCATTATCTGCAACACTTCGTCTATGCCTGTTGCAGCTCGTGAAGCATCGGTCTATACGGCTGTGACTATTGCAGAATATTACCGGCAAATGGGCCTCGATGTGCTTCTGCTCGCTGATTCTACAAGCCGCTGGGCGCAGGCGATGCGTGAGATGTCCGGGCGCCTTGAAGAGATTCCTGGAGAAGAGGCTTTTCCAGCATATCTCGAGTCTGTTATAGCTGCATTCTATGAGCGTGCTGGTATCGTAAGGCTCTATAACGGAAAACTGGGATCTCTTACTATCGGAGGAACTGTGTCGCCAGCAGGCGGCAACTTCGAAGAACCTGTGACGCAAGCGACACTCAAAGTCGTTGGAGCCTTTCATGGTCTCTCGCGCGAGCGGTCGGACGCGCGAAAATATCCTTCGATCCATCCTCTTGATTCCTGGTCAAAATATGACGGTATTATGCCCAGATCAGCTGTTCAGTATGCTCATTCTTTTTTGGAGCGCGGAGCCGAAATAAGCGCTATGATGAAAGTTGTAGGCGAAGAGGGAACCAGCCTCGAGGATTATGTAATTTATCTAAAGAGCGAGTTTTTGGATGCGGTCTATTTGCAACAGAATTCCTTCGATCCTGTCGATGCGGCGGTATCTCCGGCAAGACAAAAGCATGTGTTCAAACTGGTACTTAAGATACTTGCAGCCGATATAAGATTTTGCGACAAAGAAGAGGCGCGCAATTTTTTCTACGAGCTTCGTCAAACGATGCTCGATTTGAATGGTACACCGCAAGATAGCGATATGTTCGGCGCTCTGTACAATAGAGTAGATCAGGCTCTGGTCGATAGAGAGCCTGAGTTTGATAACCGGGGGCTTAGATTGATGAGCACGCTGGAGTAAGGCATGAATAAGATATACTCGAGAATCGAATCAATCGTAGGTAATGTCATTGCGGTAAAAGCGCAGGATATTGCTTATGGTGAGCTGGCGCAAGTAGATACTAGATATGGTGTTTCTCTTGCAGAGACGATCCGTCTAGATAGCGAGATGGTATATCTTCAAGTCTTTTCGGGCAGCCGCGGTATTTCAACAAGCGACGAGGTGCGCTTCTTGGGGCACCCAATGCAAGTGAGCTTTTCCGACGACCTTATGGGCAGAATTTTCGATGGAGCTGGAGAGCCGCGCGATAGAGGTCCAGCTCTGACTGAAAACCTTATAACTATAGCCGGACCAGCAGTAAACCCCTACCAGCGCATTATTCCGCGCGAGATGATAAGAACTGGTATTCCAATGATAGATGTGTTCAACACACTTGTCAAAAGCCAGAAACTTCCTATTTTTTCAGTCTCAGGAGAACCATACAATCCTCTTCTTGCTCGCATTGCGATGCAAGCTGAAGTAGACCTTATCATCCTGGGAGGCATGGGGCTCAAATATGACGACTATCTTTTCTTCAAGGATACCCTTGAGCAGGGAGGTTCTTTGTCGAAAACGATAATGTTCGTGCATACCGCTGCCGATCCCATCGTAGAGTGTCTAATGGTGCCGGATATTTCGCTGGCAATTGCCGAGCGTTTTGCTCTCAAAGGCAAGAATGTTCTAGTTTTGCTGAGCGATATGACCAACTTTGCCGATGCTCTTAAGGAAATCGCCATAACCCAAGAACAGGTGCCTTCGAATCGCGGTTATCCGGGTGATTTATATTCACAGCTCGCTGCGCGCTATGAAAAAGCCGTCGATTTTTCAGACGCTGGGTCTATCACTATTCTAGCGGTCACCACAATGCCCGGAGATGATATTACACATCCTATTCCAGACAATACAGGCTATATAACCGAAGGCCAGTTCTATCTTCGAGGTGGGCACATCGAGCCTTTTGGCTCTCTGTCGCGACTGAAACAATTGGTCAACGCCAAAACCAGGGAAGATCATCGCTCTATCATGGATGCGATGATAAAACTTTTCGCCGCATATAGGGACACCCTAGAGAAGAAATCGATGGGTTTCCAGATGAGTGCTTGGGATCGCAAACTCCTCAAATATGGAGAGCTCTTTGAGCAGCGGATTATGGATTTGTCTGTGAATATTCCTCTAGAGAAGGCCCTTGATCTATGCTGGGAAACGTTGACTGAATGCTTTGAGCCACGCGAAACAGGTCTTCGCTCAGATCTTATCCAGAAGTTTTGGATGGGAAAGAAATAATTAGAGCTAGCAAGAAGAGAAGGCAATAGAAACATGGGGAAGATCAAGCTGACAAAAAATGAGTTGAAAAAGAAGAGAGATGAGCTCAAGATGTATGAGCGCTATCTCCCAACGCTTCAACTCAAAAAACAGCAGCTACAAGTCGAAGTGCGCAGCGTCCAAACTCGCATGGAGGAGCTTCAAGCACAGAAAACAACGCTCGAGCAAGATGCATCCTCATGGATGGCAGTGTTTACAGAACAAAGCGCTGCACGGGCCCAGGAAGGTGAGCCTCTTTTGAAGGTTAGATCCATTAGTACCGATACTGGCAACATCGCGGGAGTCGCTATTCCCGTATTCCTTGGTGCAGAATTCGACCATAAGGATTATGATTTATATGTGACTCCTCTCTGGGTTGATGCTGCATTAAAGCTTCTAGAGCGGCTTGTTCGTACAAAAATAGAACTCGATATAGTCTCAAGGCAGAAAGAGCTGCTTTCACAAGAATTGCGAATTACAACTCAGCGGGTAAACCTCTTCGAAAAAGTGAAAATTCCTGAGACAATCGCTAACATAAGAAAGATTCGTATTTATTTAGGCGATCAAGAAACTGCCCAGGTGGTTAGAGGCAAGATCGCAAAAAGAAAGGTAGAAGGAGCCGAACGATGATCGTACCTATGAAAAAATTCTACCTCATCGTGCTCCAGATAGATAGAGAAAACCTCCCCGAGCGACTTAGAAAACTCGGTGTTGCTCATGTAGAGGAGCTTCAGGGTATAGGAGGAAAATACCAAGATTTAGAGAGAGAAAAGGCAGAGGCTGAATCGGCATATTTTCTTCTTCAGAATTATATCGACAAAAAATCCAAGCCAAGTAAAGCAGATGCTTCTATATCCCTGAAATCTGAAGAATACAAAGATGTCAGAGATATCATCCGTGAAATTTCCGCGGCTAAACAAAGGCTGGATTTATTGGAAGATCGCTCTATTGATCTAAAAAGAGAAATAGATAGAGTAGCGAGTTGGGGAGAAGTCTCGATGATAATGCTTGAGCGAGTTATCGAGAATGCAAATTTTTCTCTTCGATTTTTCGATGCACCGATGAAAGAGCTCACTGCACTGCCAGAAGAAACTGAGTATATAAGGATTTCTGCTCCAAAAGGTAGATGCAGGATAGGCCTCATTCTACACGAAGGGGAAGAAACACCAGAATTGCCACCATCCTTCTTAGAGTTTTTGCCACCAGAGATTCCTCTTTCGCAGATGCGAAAAGAGATTGCCTCTATCGAAAGCCAAAAACAGCAGATTCTGAGAGAATTTCGGGAAAAATCAGCAAATCTTACTCTTATAAAGAAATATTTGCATAAGCTTAATTCCAGCATAACCTTGGAACGGTTGCGATCGGGCATGCCGCAGCAAGAGAGTCTTGCCTATATGAAGGGATATGTTCCTGCTCGCGACTGCGAAAAATTCAAGAAGACTGCTGCGAAATATGGCTGGGCTATTGGCTTCGATGATCCAGTCGAGGAAGACCAGCCTCCAACTCTTGTGGAAAACCCGCCAGCAGTGCGAATAATCCAGCCCGTGTTCGAGTTTCTTGGAACCGTGCCGAATTATTGGGAGTATGACATATCGAGCTGGTTTTTAATATTTTTTTCTATTTTCTTTGCAATGATATTTGGAGACGCTAGTTATGGGACGATCATCGTTCTGGCCACTATCGCTACGATCATTGCAGGAAAAAGAAAAAGGAAGCCGATTGGCGATGCACAGAAGCTATTTCTTCTCTTGGGGAGTATAACTATCATCTGGGGTGCACTAACTGCCACATGGTTCGGTATAAGCTTCGACAATCTTCCCAAATTGCTTCAGGATATATCTCTTCCTCTTATAAATGGTCAGTCTCCAGATTCCGAGAATAACATAAAGGTTCTTTGCTTTTCGATTGGCCTTATTCAGCTTTCGATTGCTCACTTAAAGAATCTTAAGCGTGATTTCCCTGACCTCAAGTTTCTCTCGCAGGCTGGATCACTTTTGTTGCTTCTTGGCATGTTCAATGCTGCATTGAATTTGGTCATCGATGCAACTAGATTTCCAATTGGGAATTGGGCGATTATCTGTATCGCCATAGGCTTCTTCCTTGTATTCATATTTGGCAACTGGGATGGCAAGCTTGGTTCGAGTCTTCTGGAAAGTCTGAAGAATATTATTCCAACTTTTTTGGGAACCGTAAGCGTTTTTGCCGATATTGTCTCTTATATAAGACTTTGGGCTGTCGGACTTGCTGGGCTCGCTTTTTCTCAGACAGTAAACGGAATGGCCTCGGGAATGCTAGGTGGACCTTCGGGGATTTTTATTGGTTTTATATTGAAGTTGATTGTTGCAGCGGTGATTCTGGTGGCCGCTCATGCGCTCAATTTCATGCTTACAATTCTCTCGGTGATAGTGCATGGAATACGGCTCAATATGTTGGAGTTCTCCGGGCATCTCGGCATGGAGTGGTCCGGTTACAAATACGATCCGCTGAAAGAGGATGAGAATCTTTCTGCGTCTTAGCAATCTACCCTTTAGGAGAGTGGTGTATGAATATTGCATTGATTGGAGCCGCATGTGTGCTCGGCTTTGGTGCCATTGGTTCTGGCATTGGGGCAGGAATTGCTGGCATGGCAGCGATTGGATCCTGGAAACGTTCTTATTTAAATAATAAGGCAGCATCGTTCTTGCTCGTCGCCTTTGCTGGGGCTCCTCTGACTCAGACAATTTATAGCTTCATCTTGATGAGCAGAATCATCAACTCCACAAAGGACCCTCTGCTTTTGCTTGCTTCAGGAATCATGGCTGGAATCGCGGAAGGCATCTCAGCGGTCGCACAAGGAAAGGCAGCAGCTGCAGGCTGCGATGCATTTGGAGAGACTGGCAAAGGTTTTGCAAACTACATTATTGTGGTAGGATTGTGCGAAACCGTGGCCCTTTTCGTATTGGCTTTCAGTTTCAGCGCAATCTGATTTCTCGATAACATTATCAAGGTATTGAGAAGCGGCTTTAATATATGAAGGAAATCCTGACAGTAAAAGTGGGGGATGTGCTCTTGGGTGGCGAATGGCCGGTGCACATCCAGACCATGTGGAAGGATCCGCTCCCTAGATTTTTATCGGCCGAGGACCCTCAACTTTCGCCCATACTTACACGACTTTCTTCCCTTAAAAACCTCGGCTGCAGCATCATCCGGTTTGCGGTTCCCGACATAGAGGCAGCGGAATCGCTCGGCATACTTGCAGACCTTTCTCCGATGCCCATAGTCGCTGATATTCATTTCGATTGGCGTATAGCCCTCAGATGCATGGACTTCCCAATAGCCAAGATCCGCATAAATCCTGGCAACATTGGCGCTGAATGGAAGGTTCGCGAAGTCGCGACAAAGGCCAAAGACAAGGGGATCCCTATTCGTATAGGTATCAATGCCGGTTCTTTGCCTAGAGATCTTGCTCAGGAACAAGATGTCGCAAGAGCCGCAATAAAAGCGGCAGAGCGTGAAATAGAGTTGCTCGATTCTATGAGCTTCGATGATATCGTTGTATCGCTCAAGATGAATCACCCAGACGAAGTCGTGCGAGCCAATGAAGAGTTTTCCCTACGCTATCCTTACCCATTGCATCTAGGCGTCACTGAGGCTGGTCCCCTTGTGGCAGGAATAGTCCGCAATACCGCGGCGCTCGTACCGCTTCTGAAAAAGGGCATAGGGGCTACGATCCGCGTATCTCTATCAGACAGCATGGAGCAGGAGATAATTGCTGGTAAAGAAATTCTTGCTTGCGCAGGAAAAGGCAAGCATGGAGTTAGGATTGTATCCTGCCCGCGCTGTGGAAGAGCATCTTTCGATACTTCTGCCTTTGTTTCTAGATGGATGAATCGCTTATATTTGCTAAACGCAGATATATCGGTTGCCGTTATGGGCTGCGTAGTAAATGGCCCAGGCGAAGCACGCCAAGCGGATCTAGGTATTACAGGAGCAGGCAATTCGGTGCTGATTTTCAAGCACGGTCAAATCATAAGGCGAGTTGAAAGAGAACAAGCTGATATCGCATTCGAAGAAGAACTCGAAGCACTGTTGAAAGACGAGATCGAATCCAACTAAGAGCTAATGATGTTGTTGGCCAAAGATGTGTTGTATGCGCTTTTTTCTTCGAGTCATACGCTATTTTCTGTCATTTTCTCAGAGGAAGAATTCGATTCTGCATTGATTTGACAGATCATCGCATCGATCAGATTTTTGATAAATGGATCGCAGATGGTATAGATGCGACGCGTTTTCTTTACTTCGGAAGTTACGATTCCATAATGCTTTAGAATCGCGAGGTGCTGAGATACTACCGGCTGCGGCTGATCAAGACAGCGCCAGATGTCGCCGACACAGGGTACTTCTTGATCCGCAATGAGGCAAAGAATCTTCAAACGGATAGGATGCCCGATTGCCTTGAATTTCTGTGCATAAGGCGCAAGTTTTTCTTCATAGCATGATTTTGAGGTATAGTCCATAATAAATATATTATATAGCAATTATTATAAAAACTCAAGTTGAAAAGCCCATAATGCATAACATGCAGGGCAGCTAGATAAATTCCAATATGCTACAACTTTTATTCAAAATTTCATCGTACGCTGTGCTTTTGCAACTAGCCTGCTGCCGGTCTTGGAATCGATATGATGAGGTTTTAGTATTTCATTAGTAATCAGAGAAGGCTCTCTTAGAAATTGTTCTTCGGCGATACAGGTACATGGGGGAAAATCAGGAATGCCTCTCCCAAGGACAATCATTTTGCAACGGTTTAGTGGTACATAAAATCGGACTAGAGCTGCAAGCAATTGTTGATGCAAGGGGAAATCTTTTCCTCGAATGATGACTGCCTCAGGATTAAGATCGGTGAGATGGTCCAATGCTCTCAGAGGATCGCGATAAGCTATTGAGGCAATGCCCTTTTGATGCAATTGCCTAAGGACAACGTCGGCAATCGATGTTTCTTCGATAAGAACTAGTACTAGCATGGTATCGTAATTTCAGCACCCATAGATAAAACCCGCCAAAAGGGCTATACTCCGAGCTATCTTCAATGACACAGCATACGATGAAAAAAGACAATCTGCAAGCGCTATTCGAAAAGATATCCAGAAATCCAGCGTTGGGAAGAATCCAAAGGCTAGTAGAGCAGAATTCCTTTCCTCTCCATATTCAGAATTCGGAGAATTCCTTGCTCGCTCTATCGCTTGCTTCCCTAGTAAGGCGGACCAAAAGAAAATGTCTTGTCGTTCTTCCCTCAGATCATGAAACAGAAGAGTTTTCTCAGGATCTCGCGCTTACAGGCATTGACCTCTTGACTTTTCCTTTATGGTTTGGAGCCCCTTATAGGGCTCTTCCTCCACGTTCTCGTATGTTTACAGAAAGGGCCTCTGCACTTGCAAGGCTTGCAGAAGGGGATTTTGAAATTGCTACTGTATCGGCGCGCACTCTTGCGATTCCAGTTCCACCATCAGAATACATTAGAAATCATATCCTGCCGTTAAAAGTTGGAGCAGATTTCGAACCCACCGTCATATCGAGCAAATTGGCGGAACTTGGATACTTGAGGGTACCTTCTGTGAGTCTGCCAGGCGAATATGCCGTACGAGGTGAAGTGCTCGATATCTATATGCCTGGCTATGAATACGCAGTCCGTATCCATTTTGAGTATGATCGTATCGAAAGAATAGTCCGCTTCGATCCTGAGACACAAACAGGGCGTGAGAAGATTACCCAAATCAACGTGAGACCTCTCAAAGAACTCCTATGGGGTAAGGCTGAGATTGATCAGTTACAGAAGAATACTTCGGAATTTGTGCGGAATGATCCTCGTATTAGCCAGATCATAGAGATTCTTGGCAGTGGAAAAGAGATGCTAGGCGAAGAACTTTGGTTTCCGCTTGCATTTGATAGGATAAACAAACTAATGGATTATCTCGACAATAGGGCAATGCTTGTGCTGGTAGCCAGCGAACGCATCGATGCAATTTCTGAGACATTAAGGAAAGAATATGCCTCAATGTATCGGATTGCGCTTCGAGAAATGCTTGTGCCACCGCCGCATAAGATTCGCATAAACCTGGATGGACTATCTGCTACTTCCTCGTCTGTGCTGTTCTGCCATGCATTGAAAGGAATCGATGGTTCCACAGAGCGAATATCTTTAGAAGCTGAACCACCACATTCTTATTTTGGAAATATAAAGCTCTTCAAAGAAGAACTGTCGGGTTTTGAAAAAGAAAACTATGAGACATGGATAATTGCTTCTACCGAGCCACAGGCAGAACGGATCAACTCACTCATTCAGGATGATTCTATCATTATCTCTACAGGGCCTATTTCTGCTGGCTTTACTTTGCCATCACTCAAATTGCGAGTGCTCGCCGAGCATGAGCTCTTTGGCAGGCGGAAACATGTACCTCGCTCTATCGCCAAGACGAAGAGTGCTGTAATCGAGAGCTTTATAGAGCTGACCCCAGGCGATTATGTGGTTCATACTAACTACGGCATAGGTAAGTTTGTAGGGATAGAGCGCCTGATAGTGCTTGGTCTTGAGAGAGATTATATCTGTATCGAATATGCAGGCGATGAAAAAATCTTCGTACCTATCGAGCAAGCTAATCTCGTGCAACGATATATCGGCAATGAAGGAGAAGCTCCACATCTCGACTCGGTTGGATCAAAAGTCTGGGAAAATAGAAAAAAAAGAGTCAGCAAATCGGTTGAGGAACTTGCAGAACGACTCATTAGGATTTACGCTCGTAGAAAAGCGGCACAGGGCTTTGCGTTTCCTTGCGATAACGAATGGCAGATCCAATTTGAGGCAACATTCCCATACGAAGAAACCGAAGATCAGCTAAAATGTATAGAAGAGGTAAAGCGCGATATGGAGAACCCTAAGCCCATGGATAGATTAGTATGCGGTGATGTGGGCTTTGGGAAGACAGAGATCGCCATGCGGGCATGTTTCAAGGCCATCACGGCAGGTAAACAGGTTGCGTTCCTTGCTCCTACCACGATTCTGGCAGAACAACATTTCGAAAACCTTCTTGAGCGAATTGGAGACTTTCCAATAAAAGTAGCGCTACTCTCACGATTAGTCGATAGAAAGACGCAGAATGCTATTATCAAGGGATTGGCAGATGGAAGCATAGACATGGTAATTGGCACTCATAGGATTCTTCAAAAGGATGTCCGTTTCAAGGATCTAGGACTCCTCGTTGTCGATGAAGAACAGCGCTTTGGAGTGAAAGATAAAGAACGGCTAAAAGAGATGAAAGTCGGAATAGACTGCCTCACTTTGACGGCTACCCCAATTCCACGTACCCTTCATATGTCGCTCCTCAAGATTCGAGATATGTCGGTTCTGCAGACTCCTCCGCTGGAGAGACAGCCAATTCAGACTTTTGTAGAGGAATTCTCTCCCGAACTCGTCGCTCGTGCAATAAGAAATGAGATAGCAAGGGGCGGTCAGATATTCTACCTCCACAATCGCATTGAAACGTTACCTGAGGTAGAATACTTTATTAGACAGCTTGTTCCCGAAGCTCTAGTGGAGAGTGCCCATGGAAAGCTAGATGGCCAAGATCTAGAGTCTATAATGCATCGCTTTATCCATGGAGCCTTTCATGTCCTTGTTTCTACTACTATCATAGAGAATGGCATAGATATCCCAAATGTAAATACTATAATTATTGACAGATCAGATAGTTATGGCATTTCTCAGCTTTATCAGCTGAAGGGCAGGGTAGGAAGATCTGATAGACAAGCCTATGCTTATCTTCTCTACCCAGATAAGAGGGCTCTCAGCGAAATTGCAATGAAACGACTTCAGATAATATCCGATTTTACTGAACTCGGTTCTGGCTTCAAGATTGCTATGAAGGACCTCGAAGTGCGTGGTGCAGGGAATCTTCTAGGACGTGAACAATCGGGAAATATCTATGCGGTTGGTTTTGATCTATATTTGAAATTGCTAGATGATGCGGTATCTAGGCTTTCTGGCATTGAGAAGGAGGAAGAAGAGCCCTATCTCGAACTCGAGTATTCTGGCTTTATACCAGACAGCTATATCTCAGCTCCAATGATCAAAATGGAAATATATAAGCGTATCGCCTCTGTTAGAACACAGGAGGAGATAGATTCTCTCCACGAGGAACTTGAAGAACGCTTTGGTCTGCTTCCGGACGAGGCACTCTCTCTGCTTTCGCTTGCGGAAATGAGAGTGCTATGCAGAAGACTCTCAATAGGGAGGCTGCAGGAGCGGGCAGGAATCGTTACCGTAGAGTTTTCAAAGGTCTCGAAGATTTCTGTTGAGAAGATTCTGAGACTTATACGAGAGTCTGCAGGCACAATCCGCCTATCGCCAGAGAAACCAAATGCTATTCAGATTCAGACAAGAGCAATTGGCCTAAAGGAGAAAAGTGCCTATCTCAGGGAGCGTCTATCCCTCCTAGCAAGTTGAAGCTGTTTCTTGCCAAGCTTCATGGGTAGGCCAAAGCAGAACACGGCTGGCTTTTCTGGCAGGATTAAGGCTTCCTTCCGCCAAGAAGCAACGGATTTCGACCTTATTAGGGGCTGATCGGTTCCAAGATCGCATGCGACGCAGAAATAGATATTCTCAGGTAGCGCTTCAATACAAGCTCTTAATGTTCTTGAATTACGGTATGGAGTCTCGATTAAGATTCTTGCTGCTCCATCGCGCATAGCCGCTTGGCCTTCATGAGCCAGCTCTTTTTGAAGCTCTTCGCCTCGGATTGGCATGTAACCAAGAAAAAAGAAGCGTTGACCGTTGAGACCAGAAGCAGCAAGCGCTAGCAGCAAAGAGCTATCGCCTCCAATTGGGACTACTGGCAGCTGTTCCTCATGTGCTAGAGACACAAGCGCAGCACCCGGGTCAGCTATGCAAGGAAGCCCTGCCTCGGAAAGGATGGCACAGTCATAGCCGCTTTTCAGTGCATTAAGGGGAGCTTTAAGATCCTGAGCTTCCGAGTGTTCGTTGAGAATAAAAAAATGAACTCTAGAGAATTGCTCTGGCGAAAGCAATCTAGAAAGCAGTCGATTGGCTGTTTTCTGTGATTCTACCACAAAATATGAAACATTTCTCATTAAAGCAATAACATTGGGAGCTATCATATTCATGAGCTGGCAAGGCATCCAATTTTCAGGTGAATAGGGCCATAAAGGGGATGGTATAAGATAAAGGGTACCGCTGCTTTTTTCGGTCTCTGACATGGTATCTCTCATTTAACTTTAAACTATAATACATTTGATCGCTGCAAGTTTTCGAGTGCTTGCGATATTAGTGGAACAAAAAGCTCTGTATTCCAAAAGTTAGTACAATGAAGACTTTCACTATACATTCTAAGGACAGACTGAAAAACGCGGTCTGTCAAGGGATAAGGCGAAGAGACAATTCTCTGCTCGGCATCATAATCTCGGTATGCACGCTGTCCAGCTATAACTAACTTAAAGTTAGAAATCAAGTTTCGTTCAACTGTACAGACGGAAATTAAGTATGCGCCATCTCCATCTGGGAAAATCCCTCCTCCAGTCCTCCTAATAAAAAGGTGATCGATAGATTGAAGCGGGATTCGAATTCTTGTAAGCACTCTTCTAGGTTCCAAAGATGGCAAGCCCTCTTCATTCGTCAGGTACCAAATATTCTTGATGCTTGTTCCTGAGGGCCCTTTGAACTCCAGTTCCGTATCTAGGCATGCCAATAGGGGCCATAGAGCAAGGAATCTCTTTTGATACATAAGATGCCCCCCTATAGTTGCAATGTTGCGCACTGCGGAGTTTGCAGTGGCTCGCAGAACTTCTCTGGCAGGGTTCTTTTCGAAGGGATATACGGATTTGAGCTCGTTTAGAGGGCATGTGGCCCCGAAAGATATCATCCGCTCAGTCTTATGGATGGTTTTTAATTCAGGAATATTTCTGATGCAGGCGATGGAAGGCTCGAAAGATAGGTAGCGTGGGTCTTGGATATATCCGAAGCTTGTTGCGCCAGCTACTATCTGTATATTCTTTTGTCGCTCCATTATGACTATGAGTTCTTGAACACTATGTGGGTAGTATATTTCGCTAAGGTTCATGGCGCTTTTCTCGCTATGGCCAATTGTTGTATTAATTTGTAAAGGGTATTAGCAAAGGCTCCAGGATCAATGCATAGGCAATGCAAGCTGGCCAGGATGTCTGATATTTCATACAATGAAGGAGTCAAGGATCTATGGACCAACTCCATTGCCACAAGCATCAGCGAATTGTTGCAGTAAGTGCAGGACAATAGATCTTCCTTCTCGAGCTCTGCAGATAGAAAGCTATATTCCTTGCTCTTCACAAAATTTTCTATTGTTTCTACATGCTGTTCCCGCAGAAGGAATGCAGGCAAAATATTGCTGCATACAGGTTTGCCATCATATAGAATAAGGCAATTGCTGCATTCGCTATCAGGACTGATCTCAGAGAGACTTTTTATGCCGCATTGATTAATAAGCACATCGAAAGCTCTCTCGACGCTCAATATTGTGATTCTCTGCAAATTGCCATTCAAAGTAAATTCAATGTTCATCATCTTTCTCCAAAAACTCTGTAGAGGATATAGCAGTAGGAGTAGGTCTGAGAGGCAATATAAACCTTTCCGAGCTATTCAATTGCTGCATCACCTCGAGAAAGCATGATAGTACAAGAGTATATGCGAGATCTTCGATAGGGCGCGCAAAATTGGCTTTTTCATCTTTCACAAGTTCTATATTGATTCTGCTTTCGGAAATTATCCATCTATATATATCATTTATATCTTTATAAGGATAAAAGCTTCGGGTAATGCATGAAAGGAGAGCCTCGATACTTGCAGAGCGAATTGCGCCTTTTACCCTGGACGGACAGAGGATTTTACCAGCATAAATCGATATATCTAGCCGAATATTGCCGAAGATGGATCTGAGGCTATCATAATCGACCTCGAGAATTGCAGCTCCTTGCGCCAGATCGCTAATCATCGAAATGGAAGACGAGTCGATATTGCTCTGATCAGCGATAGAGAAAGAAATAGCTCGTATTCTAGCCTCTCTTGCGCCACGGGTTCTTTTATGAATTTGCTCGTATGCTGCGTATTTTCTATAAAAATCCGTATGTTCCAATAATGGTTTTACAATTTTTTCCGTAGAAGATTCCTTTTTGGCAGGCATCTTGTCTATAATTGAAGACAAATCTCTTTTGCCTAAGGTCATATACAATAATTCTAGAAACCCTATATCCATTTTTCTTGCAGCACGAGCAATATGTGCCTCGAGCATGCTAAATATAGCTGATGAAGAAATACAGTCGATAGCTCCCATAGGAATTGTGTTGGTTCTTACCGCAAAGCCGATAATTGTCAAAGGAATGTTAGGTATAGCATCGGCAACAAGACGCACAGTCTTTTCTAATATAAGCTCATCTAAAACAGAATAGGCTCCAATAGGAATCGCAAAGCGGCATGCAACATTCAGAAGGCTATGTTTCTGTGGCGACCACCTTGTTCTCATATGAAGAGATATACCATGTATACAAGGAAGGAATCGTTTTTCTCGTTGAATTGATATAATTAGCTTTACAGGCCTTTTCAAGGCCCAAGCAGCAACCGCGCTTCTGGCTGCAAGCAAAGAAGGGTACCAGAAATATAATCCAGAATTGTCATACATCTTAGATTGCAGGATTTCGATATTCTCAATCGAGGAACCAATTAACTCTGCAACACATGAATGCACAAGCTCAGGCCATAGTGTGGGGCATGCAAGTCTCAGTCTATCATCTTCCCATTCCGCCAAGGCACCTAAGCCACTATGAAAGCTAAATTCATGGGGCTCTAAACGCAAATAGGAAGCCAATTCAAAACTATCTTCGGCTCCTGAAGCTTCCCGGGATTCGAAAGATACCATTACATTTTGATTAGAATGATCAATTCGGGCCGATATATCTGAAGATGAAAATATCTGCTGGTCTAATTTGGGTTGTTGCCCTTTGCAATCAACTATTGTCTTCAATGCAAGATCTTCCGCAAGCAGTGGATCCGGACCAACAATGAGACCGACAGCCTCTCCTATATAGGAAACTGTTTTGGCGGCTAACAATGGCAGGCTTATACCTTTGATTCTTAGTTCGTTTCTAAATGGCAACTGATCGGCGGTGATAAGAATATAGCCTTCTGGCAAAGGAGGGACATCGATGTTTTGAATTTGTCCAATATTCGAAAGCGCTCTTATGTTAAAGGCATATAGCATGCCTGGCAACGAGAGTTGTTCAAATGGGATAGACTCACCTATTGTCATGATATATGCCTAATGGCGCTGTTTCAGCTGTTTCCGCTTCCATGACTTCAAACGCCAAATCGAGTAGTATTACAGATTCTGCTATATCAAGCCTTACTTTTGCGCGGTGTTTTCTTCTGTTGACCTTTATGATAAAGCCTTCAATGCCTTGTAAAGGCCCCTCGATTACCTTTATTTTCTGATTTTCGTCGAATCTTACAAGCGATGGCGGGATCAAGCTTCCAAAATTGATAAAATGGCGAATAATTTCGCTATCGCGATTATTGAGTGGTTGCGGAGACTCATTGTTTGGTAGAAATCGTATGAAAAACTGAGAATGTCTTAATCTGTATACCGTTTCTAGTGGCAGAGATTCTCCATCATACTCGAAAAATATATAGCCAGGAAAAACTGGTGAATTCTCGAGTTTGGTCTTTCCTCGTTTTCTTATGTACATTTTTTTTATTATCTTATGGAATTTTAGATTTGTTACCTGGTGCTGAATTCGCTCAAGCCATTCGTCTTCCTTGCGTGTTGTCACCTGGATAGCATAAAAACGCATGCCAATAGAATAGCATATCTTGAATATCGAGTCAGTAAGAGACATGGAATATGATTTTATCTCACTGTAATTTGACAGGCTTTCTTTGGATGGTTAGTATAAGAGCATGCCAGATGATTTGAAAGTCAATGAAGACCCCCAGGTTCTACAGAAGAGAATCAGAGAACTGGAGTCTCTGATTAAGCATCACCAGGAACTCTACTATAATGGCGAACCCGAGATCTCAGATGAGGAATTCGACGCGCTATGGGATGAGCTCGCTTCAATAGATCCAGAGAATCCTCTTATAGCTTCTATAGGAGCAGACAGATCAGATCGATGGCCTAAATATCAGCATAGGATGACAATGGGAAGTCTCTCCAAGGCTACAGATCCCGAATCATTTTTAGCTTGGGCGGCCAAAGTCAGGTATCCATTTTACCTTGTACAATACAAGCTCGATGGCGCTAGCATAGAGCTTCAATATGATGAAGGTGCCTTTGCAAGGGGAGTTACTCGCGGAGATGGGGTGATAGGTGACGATATCACTCCCAATGTAATGCGTATGAATGGAGTGCCCAAACAGCTTCTAGAGCCATTTACAGGATCAGTGCGCGGTGAAGTGTTAATGTCAAAAAGAGTGCATGCAACCAAGTATTCAGACAAAGCCAATTGCCGCAACGCTGCAAATGGTCTCATGAAGCGCAAAGATGGTCAGGGAGTCGAGGATCTCGACATCGTCTGTTATGATGCAGTGGGTAGATTGCCTGCAGGCGAAGCCTTTTCCACCGAACGCGAAAAGATTACTTGGCTGAAAAGAATGGGCTTCAATGTTGTTCCAACTGTAGAGTGCAAGAGTCCTGAGGAGATCATTGTATATCGCGCTAAGATCATGGAACTACGGCCTACTCTGGAGTATGACATAGATGGGCTAGTCATAAAGGGTGATCGAATCGATCCCGAGGATATGAACAAGCTGCGTCCAGAACTGCAGATAGCCTTTAAATTCAGCCCAGAAGAAGCTATCACAACACTTTTAGCAGTGGAATGGAGTGAATCTGGAACTACTGTGACCCCCATCGGTATAGTTGAACCTGTCCGGCTTGCAGGTACTACTGTTCAGCGAGCCAATCTAGCTAACCCAGGCATGATTCGCTCTATGAACCTAAAAATCGGCTCGAAGGTTGTAGTAACTAAGCGCGGAGAGATCATTCCTAAGATTGAATCACTAGTTGAAAACCCCAAAGATGCTATTCCGATTTCTATTCCTTCGAATTGCTCACTATGCGGCGCAGGGCTCGTAGATGAGGATACGCGTCTATATTGTCCGAATCCTGAATGCCCAGGAAAAGCCTATCATCGCCTTGAGAAATGGCTATCCGTAATTGGTATAAAAGATATAGGATCGACCTTGTTAAGGAGACTTTTCGAAGCTAAGAGAGTGATGCGCATTCCAGATCTATATACGCTTACGATGGATGAGCTTATCTCCTTTGAGCGAATGGGGGAGAAGAGCGCTCAAAAAATATTGCGTAATATAAAAGGACGAAATGAAGTCAGTCTTTCTCAGTTTATTGCAGGCTTTGATATAGAAGGAATCGGTTTGCTTATGGCGGACAAGCTCGTCGAAGCTGGCTATGATACTCTCGATAAGATCCTAGCTGCTTCACCAGCTGATTTTGAAAAAATTGAAGGTTTTGCAGAGATCACCGCAAAGGCTCTTTACGAAGGGCTGCACCTGGTCGAGAAAGATATGCGCGAGCTCGTCGATAGAGGATATGTACGAATTAGGCCTCCGCTCCCCAGAATTCAAATGAGTACAAATCCAATTGCCAGCAAAAGCTTTTGTTTCACGGGAGAGTTGAGGTCGATGAAGCGCTCGGAAGCTGAAAAACTAGTTCGAGAAAAGGGCGGCATAGCCAAATCTAGCGTAACGAAGGATCTCGATTATCTAGTCACGAATGATCCCAGCTCAGGATCCGAAAAAAACAGGAAGGCTCAAGAGCTCTCGATTAAGATCATCGACGAAGAAGAATTCCTTGAAATGGCCGGCCTTAAATAATGGATCTTAGATGAGAGCACCTTCAGCAAGGCTTCCAGCACATCTCGATTTTCTCAAGCCAGCTCTCCATGAAGAGAAAGAAGGGATAGTGCTCGAAGTCTATGTAATCCCTCGTGCGCCTTGCGATAGTGTGGAGGAACTCCGCGATGGGCGCTTATTTCTGAGAGTAAAGGCAGTGCCAGAAAAAGGTAGGGCAAACAAGGCTGTATTGGACCTGATTGCGAATTATTTGGATACAGCGCCCTCAAATCTTCGTATATTGCGAGGCCATAGCTCTAGACGCAAGTCTATCTTATTGCAAAGCTTCAGATAAAATCGCTAAAATGGAGCTCCTCATGGAATATTATGTGGATCAATGGAAATCGATAATTGCGAACCGCTTAAATGAGTTCGCTTTCAAAAAAGGACTCAAGGATGCCTCTTTTTCCTCTCAGGATATAATTGCTGAGAAGCCACCTAGGCCAGAGTTTGGAGACATAGGTTTTCCAATGTTCTCATATGCAAAGCAATTTCGAATGCCGCCAGCCAGAATAGCAATAGAGATAGCGAATCTCTGCAATATGACAACTGATACTGAGGAGCCTATATGGCCTGGTACCATAAAAACAGCAGGGCCATATTTAAACATATATCTAGACAAGAAATATGTAGCAAGCTACGTCCTTGAAAACGCAGAGAAAGAATCCTGGGGGTCTAGCCCAGTCTTCAATGGTCGAAGGATTATGATTGAGTTTTCTTGCCCAAATACAAACAAACCTCTTCACCTTGGACACCTTAGGAATAATGTGCTTGGAGAGTCTCTTTCGAGAATAATGAAAGCAGCAGGGGCAGAAGTCAAAAAGGTCAATCTGATAAACGACCGGGGAATTCATATATGCAAGTCGATGCTTGCATATCTTGCTTATGGAGAAGGGCGTACACCAGAAGATGAGGGATTGAAGAGCGATCACTTTGTAGGTAAGTACTACGTCTTATTCAATAGACTAAAAGAAGAAGATCCATTTGCAGAAGAGAAAGCTCAAGAGCTTTTGCAGAAATGGGAAGCTGGAGACCCAGACGTAATTGCCCTGTGGCAAAAGATGAACAATTGGGCTGTTGAAGGTATCATGGCTACCTATAGACGCCAGAAGGTTAGTTTCGATGAATTCCATTTCGAACATGAGACCTATAAGCTAGGCAAAGAGGAAGTGTTGGAAGGCCTTGCTCGGGGAATATTCTATCGCGCAGAAGATGGCGCAATTCAGGTGGATCTAGAAGACATCGGTCTAGGGAAAAAAGTGCTCCTCAGAAAAGATGGTACAAGTATCTACATCACACAGGATATAGGGACAGCAATTATGCGCTACAACAGATGGCCTTTCCATGAGCTCGTGTATGTTGTGGCCTCTGAGCAGCAGTACCATTTCAAAGTGCTTTTTGAAGTTCTAAGGAGGCTTGGCTATAATTGGGCAGAAAATCTCTACCATCTTTCATATGGACTGGTTAATCTGCCTTCTGGCAGGATGAAAACCAGGGAAGGAACAGTAGTAGATGCCGATGATCTTATCGACGAGCTTACAAGATTAGCAGCAAATGAAATAGCAGATAAGGGAAGAGAGGAAGCAGTAGGCGATATCAAAGATGTTGCAGAGCAGGTAGCTCTTGGAGCATTACATTATTTTCTTCTGCAAGTTTCGCCGGCTAAAGACATGCTTTACAATCCCGAGCAATCTATCTGTTTCGCTGGAGATACAGGGCCGTACATTCAATATATGGGAGCTCGAGCTAGTTCTATTCTCCGAAAACACAAGAATGGTGAGGGTAATGCAGATCAAGGGAAGATCGATGTTTCTCTTATAGTATCAGAATCAGATTGGCCTCTTATGAGGCTATTGATGGAATTTCCATATACTATCGAACAATCAGCAAAAAACAAAGATCCTTCCATTCTCGCTGCATATACCCATCAGCTTGCGAGTGAGTTTTCCGTCTGGTATAGAGACAATCCAGTACTCAATAACGACAATCCAGATATCTCAGCCAGCCGCTTAGCGTTTGTGGTCATGATAAGAGAAACACTTCAAAGAGCAAGCAATTTGCTATGCATACCATTTCTCGATTCCATGTAAGAAGGCCTGGAGAAGAAGTCGCTTTTTTTGAAGTTCTGGGAGCTGTTGACAAAGTGGGGTTATAAAGTGTATAAATTTCAGCCTGTTATGAGTATTTGAGCATTGATGAGGATAAGTAATATGTATGCAATCGTAGAAATCAACGGAAAACAATATCATGCAGAGCAGGGGAAGGATCTTGTAGTAGATCGCTTTGATGCAATGCCAGGTCAGTCGATTGTTTTGGAAAAAGTGTTATTGCTTAGTGGAGATGAGACCAGAGTTGGAAATCCATATGTCAATGATGCTGCTGTCAAGGCTACCGTAAAAGAAGAGATAAAAAGTGATAAGATAATTGTATTTAAGTATAAGCCAAAAAAGGGATATCACAAAACCCGCGGGCATCGTCAGCCTTATACTGTGCTCACGGTGGATGAAATTGTAGGCGCCTGAGGCGTCCATCTTAACTGGAGGAATATACCATGCCACATAAAGGTGTTAATGGCCGAGATTCAAATCCACAGTATCTTGGTGTAAAGGCCTATGCAAGCGAGAGGGTAAACGCGGGCTCGATTATTGTACGCCAGAGGGGTTCGAGAATAAATCCAGGCAAGAATGTTGCTAAGGGTAAGGATGACACACTATTTGCGCTTATCGATGGTACGGTGCGCTTCCGTGAATATAAAGGAAAGAAATTTGTAGATGTGGAGCCAGCCATTCAAGCATGAGCACAAAAAGCAGAGTATAATTCTAACCGCTCCTGTAGCACAGAGGGCGGTTTTTTTGTTATGCTCATGATATATGGGAGAATTTTTGTGATCAAATTCGCTGATGAAGCGATAATAAGCGTCGCAAGCGGTAAGGGGGGTGATGGTTGCGTTGCCTTTAGGCGAGAAAGGTTCATTCCCTTTGGTGGCCCTGCAGGCGGTGATGGGGGGCGCGGGGGAGATGTGGTGTTTGTTGTCAAGCGGAACCTTCGGACGCTTGCATATCTCCGATATCGTCAGGTTTTTAAAGCCGAAAACGGTCAGCCAGGCATGGGAAAGAACATGCATGGCAGAGATGGAAAGGATGTCATAATCGAAGTCCCACCAGGGACGATTGTTCGTGATGCTCAGACTAATGAGATTATAAGGGATTTTGGCCATCGGGCTGGTGGCAAAAGAGCTGGACCGCTAGAGGATGAAAAGCCATGGGTTTTCTTAAAAGGCGGCAAGGGAGGGTGGGGAAATACTCATTTTAAGAGCTCAGTAAATCAGGCTCCCCGTTACGCTCAACCTGGTCAGGCAGGACAGGAGAGAAAGCTCAAAGTAGAACTCAGCCTGATTGCCGATATCGGTCTCGTTGGGTTTCCAAATGCCGGGAAATCGAGTCTGTTAGAGTATTTTACAAATGCACGTCCCAAAATCGCGCCATATCCTTTCACCACAAAGATACCTAATCTAGGCGTTCTTACGGTGAATGAGAGGGATATTATTTTAGCTGATATTCCGGGCATAATAGAGGGAGCACATGAGGGGGCGGGATTGGGGATTCGTTTCCTAAAACATATTGCTAGGACAGCTTGTCTTGCTTTTTTGGTGGATCTTTCCGACGAGCATTGGCGAGCGGCCTTTCCAACTCTGTTGCGCGAATTGGGGCTATTTTCTCCAACCCTAGTTCAGAAGCCGCGTATCTTGCTAGGAACAAAGATGGATTTACCGGAATCCCAAGCGAATTTTATGGATTTCAGAGCATCTTTCCCAGAAGAAAGTATCTATGGAATATCTGTTTTTACTGGGCAAGGTCTGGATGAGGTCAAACAGCAATTCTTTGAAAAGGTTATGGCCTATGAAGCTGCCGAGGCTTATGAAGCTCAAAAAGAAAATAGCCCAGAGCGCCTATTCGATGAAATAGATTTTTTGGATGAGGGCTTTATTTGATGAGAATTGCGATAATTGGAGGATCCTTCAATCCGCCCCATATAGGACACATGATTTTGATTGAAGAGATTCTTGCCACTGAACGTTATCAGAGAGTATTGCTTATTCCAGCTAAAGCTGCCCCACATAAAATTCCACAGATGGACCCGGGTCCGGAAATGCGACTTGCTCTTTTGGAAGCAAGCATTGAAGGATGGCCCAATGTGGCGATCGAAGATTGCGAATTGAGGCGAGCTGGTCTATCCTATACTTCAGATACCTTGGAAGAACTATGGGATAGAAAGCTGTTCGATGAAAGGCCTGGGCTTGTGATAGGCGATGATCTAGCTACTGATTTCTTGGCGACATGGAAACGAGCAGAGAAGATTCTGGAATTAGCGGATATTATCGTTGCCCATCGTTTCAATGTTAATAATATCCCATTGCCTTATCCTCACGACTATATCGACAATCTTATTATTCCAATCTCTTCCACGCTTGTAAGAGGTAGGATTCATGATGGTGGTGCATGGCGTTCGCTCGTTATGCCTTCTGTCCGCACAATCATAGAGAACTATGGACTATATCGAAATACCTGAAATTGCCATGGTAATAGAAAAAGAGATTGCATGTACTTTGTCTCCAAAAAGATATGCTCACTCTCGATCAACTGCAGAGACGGCGGTAAAACTCGCCAAGCGTTTTGGTGAAGACCAATGGGCTGCCCATCTAGCAGGATTGTCGCATGATATGTGCAGGGGATTGAGTTTTGAAGAGCAAGATAATCTGGTGAATCAACATAAAGCTTGCATCGCTTTTCTTAGTAAGCGCGCATCTCTGGCAGCAATCTTATCGGATAAGGAATATAGGGAAAAAATGATTCATGGCCCGGCTGCAGCTTGTTTGCTCTGTCATAGGTTTCAGGTCAGGCAAGAATCGATATTGGAAGCTGTGGCATTGCATAGCATTGCAGATGATGCAATGTCTCCTCTTGCTAAGATTGTATACATTGCAGATAAGCTCGAACCGCTTCGCAATCGGGCGGCGGATGCTGATGAAAAAATGCAGACTCTAGACCTAGATTCGCTTTTTGCATATACACTTAGTTCAGTTGTAAAATGGTTCTCTGAATCTGGGAGACCACTTTGCCCATACACTGCTGAGATATATAGCAGGATGCCAAAATTATGAGCGACTCGAAATTAAAAATTCTAAAGCGAAGCACGCTGCCACTTCTAATGATTCTGATCGTTGTAGCAATAGGGCTTTTCTTTGTTATCAAGCTTACCCAGAAGGGAACTGTCGAGAGCATTATCAAGAAAGATCAGCCTATGGCTATACTCTTTATTTTTGAGAGTGATAAAAAACCTGTTTCTAATCAACTTTTAATCTGGTATCCTTCGAGGCGCAAGGCTGCCATTATGGATATTCCAAGCACTATGGGCATCATCCTAAAAAGTGCAAATAAAATGAGCAGCATCGACACTGTCTATGACTCTCGAAATCCCAGTAAATTCGTCAAAGAAATAAGTGATTATCTTAAGTACCCAATTGATGGCTGGTTTATATACGATGAGGCGAGCCTTTGCCAGACAATAGATCTACTGGAAGGAATTCAGATGTTTATCCCCGAGACGGTGATAGAGAGTGAATCATTGAAAGGGGTGTCTCTTCCTGGAGGCGCTGTAGTGCTAGATGGGGACAAGTCAAACCAATACCTTCTTTATGCCTTAGCTACAGACTCCTATTCCGAGGAGATAAGCCGTAAACAAAGGTTGCTTATTAACATGCTGGGGAAACTGGCAGATGAGTCGACAACCTTAAATAAGAATAATAATCTTCGTTTGATCGCCTCAAAACCAAAAAGCAATTTCAGCCTTGCAACTCGTGTGAGTATTTTTAAGCACTTAGCCCAGATTGATTATGATATGATAATCACACAATTCATTTCTGGATCTTTTAGAAGCTTCGAAGGGCGTCGCCTTCTCTTTCCATATTATGATGGGGAGCTTGCTCGGGATGTGGTGAGTCAGACGGCAAAGGCGCTTGGCGTTGAAGAAAATGGAGCTTCTCAGAAGACAGTTGTCACTATAGACATACTGAATGGCTGTGGAGAAAAAGGGCTTGCAAATACAGCCTCGATTCTCTTTGAGAGCTATGGTTACAAAGTCGTATCGGTAGGTAATGCACCGAGTTTTGATTATGCAAAGACCATTATGTACGACAATGATGGGGATAAGGCAGCGCTTCAGCAGGTTGCAAATATTATAAACTGTAGGAATTTTGGTGATGCTTCAGTTATGCCGGGGCTTCAAAAGGCAAATATCACTATAATATTGGGAAAAGATTTCAATGGGAGGTATTGTATTGGACAGTAAGGCGTTTGCATATCAAAGTGCTGAGATTCTAGCGCAGCATAAAGCGCTCAATGTTCTCGTCATGGATGTTCATGAGATAGCTGGGTGGGCTGATTATTTTGTGCTGGCGACAAGCACAAGTTCTACTCATATGCGGGGGCTTCAAAAGCATATTGAGGAATTTCTGGATTCCGAAAAAATAGACCTTCTCAATAGGCCTGAAGTTACCGACGATCAGTGCTGGCTGCTAATGGATGCCCAGGATGTGATTATTCATATAATGAGCGCTGAAGCCAGGGAGTTCTATGATCTAGAATCGCTTTGGTTCAATGCACCTCGCTTTGCAGTCACTTTCCGTGGAAATGGAATCTAATTCTGGAATGGTCTCAATAATCTTTAGGTATGGGCAAGCTATTGAAAAGGCGCGGTTTTAGCCGCGCCTTTCAATCTATAAGGCCGTCCTCTTATTCATCCGTGTCATCGTCATAATCAAAATCTTCATCTTCGAAATCCTCGTCCTCGAATTCCTCATCCTCATCTATGTCCTCATCTTCGTCGAAATCCTCATCGATATCTTCCTCGTCCTCGAATTCATCATCCTCTTCGAAGTCATCTTCATCTTCTAGATCTTCTTCATCTTCAATCTCGTCATCATCGCTATCATAGTCGAATTCATCGTCGTAGGCGCCATCGAATCGCACAGTAGGTCGAAGCGAATATATGGCATCGGCAGAATTGCCGTTGGTAAGTGTGATCAATTCGAATTCTTCCTGCGTATCGGCGGTCATTGTAATTTTATGGTTCATAGTGCGCTCCTCCCATAAATATTCTCTTTGCATTGAAGCAGATGTACTATTACGAGAAACAGCCAGCGCGTCAATACAGAGGCATGGCAAAATTTATAGGTCAAATGGAAATATGTCAAGGAAAAATTGCAAAAAACATTGCTTTTTGGAGAGCTTTTAACCAAAAAAGTTATCATATATAATAGTTTAGAAAATGTCTTCACTTGAAATTAAAGCCTTTGCAAAACTCAATATTGGACTCAAGGTTTTTCAGAGCAGAATATCAGGATACCATGACATAGAAGGCATATTTCAGAATGTCAGTCTAGCCGATACCATTTGGATATCCACCCACAATGAGAATAATGAAGAGAAAGTGACCATAGAAGGCAACTTTGGATGCCCTATAAACTTATCAAGTGTATATAGAGCGGCGATCGAATTCGATAGAGCTTCCGATGGAATAATAAGCCAGAATGGTGTATATATCCAGGTTAAAAAAGAAATTCCTGTACAAGCAGGCTTGGGCTCAGCCAGCACTGATGCTGCAGCCATACTCTGCGGCTTAAATGAGCTTTTTGGCATGCGGCTCTCAAAAAAAGAACTCACTAGCATTTCAATAAGGATAGGTAGCGATGTTCCTTTCTTTTTGTATGGTGGAGCAGCTATCGTTAGGGGACGAGGCGAGTGTATAAGTCAAATAGAGCCCAGAACCGATTTTGGAATAGTCATTCTACTGCCTTCATGGGCTTCTTCTACTCAAGATGCTTATAAGCTTTTGGATGCTTTGCGCTGCAATGATCTTTCTTGGATTTCTTGCGCAAGGGAAATTCGCGAGGGCGAATCAGTCCATTGCGTTTGCTCTTCGGATGAGGAGTTTAAACAATGGTATCATGGTCCTATTGTCAATTGGCATCTAGAGAATGATTTTCAGCCAGTAATGGAAAGACAGCATAGAGAATATGAAGAATGGTCACAGTTTCTTATGAAAAAAGGCGCAATCTGTACAAGCCTTACTGGTTCTGGATCGGCAATGTATGGAGTATTCGAGTCTATGAAAGAAGCCGATGCAGCTGCTGAAGAATGTAGGACTTTGCTCAAAGGAGCAGAAAAATCAGGATTGTGCGCTATTGCTAGTATTTTTTCAGTAGCACCGCTTGCGCGAAGCATGATTGTAAGTTATATTCAAGCTTGCAACGTAGATACAAGGTCAGACAAGGAG
>MWDY01000299.1 GCA_002070755.1 Spirochaetes bacterium ADurb.Bin110
TGGCTCTCCTCAAAGCTCACCATGGCAGCACTCGCCCCTACCATCTTTTCTACCCCTGGTGATAAAAGCCCCGAGGTGAGCCCAAGTGTGCTATCCCGTGGATAGAACCCACTCCCACACTCATGACAATAGTAGTACGCTCGTTCGAGCGTGATCTCCCCTACCACCGTCAAAAAGCTCTTTGCCCGCCTCCCTCGATAGACTGCAGTCCCTCCACAGGAACACTGGCAGGCTTGTCCATGGTAATCGCTGGTGTCGTCATTGAGCTTTGCTTCTAAAAGCTTGCCGGCAACCTTCAGCGCTGCCGCTCGCATACTCGATTCTAGCTCTAGAAACCCTACCTTACTCTTCGCTTGCACAAGCCTCTCAAATTCCTCTTCGGTTTCTTCATTGATCAGCCTTACAAGCCCCCTTTTTCAGCCTCAGTGAGGCTGTCTACCTTAGGCTGCTCCAAGAGCTTGTCACAAATTTTTACATTCGTCTCCACATACTCGCGTATGAGTTCCTGAAACTGGTGGTAGTGTTGAATCTGTGCTTTTGTCGACTCTACTGCCTCCTCTTTGATTACCTTGCCTACGCTTTTACCGTTTACTTTCCTTGTGAGAATCCACACCGGTCCATGGCCTCGTGCACCAGGCTGCGCACAGTGGCAGCTTGGCTTGCCGCATTTCCTATATATATGCTCAAGACTCCCTGGCCTAAAGGGAGCAAGCTTTGCAATTTCTGCCAATACCTCTTGCTTTTTCTCTGTAAATTCATCCAACGACTGTCTCTGATTTGTCATAGATGCCTCCTTTTTCTGATTATAATATAAATAAGCAGAAAAAGATAGCAATTCTTTTCTTCATCTCACCTTGGAAAAATCATCACAAAATTGTCGTGCACCCGGTTGAATTTCTTTTCTTGACAGATAAGAAAAGCGGATTTATTATTACTCATCATGTAATGAGTAGTGCTTTTCGAAGGAGGCGCTTATGAAGAACAAGTGGAAAATGCTATCTTTTGTGGCATTTTTTATTGCGGTGTCTAGTATATGTTTCGCTCAAGTAGGTCCGGCAACGATGAAGAGCGGGACATATACATGGGTAGCAGGAGGCATGGGCGGTGGTTGGTATACGGTCGCGGGCGGATTTGCGAATCTTGTGAACCAAAAAGAGTCGCGGATAACTATCAAAGTTGTTCCTGGTGGCGGACTGACCAATCCCATTATGCTAGCACAGGGCGATGCGGATATCGCTTGGGGAGTAAGCTGGTTGGATAAAGCAGCCTATAATGGTGAAGCGCCATTCTTTAAGAAGGCTTACAAAGAAATATCCTCCATCGCCGGAGGTCTCTCAGCTGATCGATACCACTTTCTCGCAGCGAAGGATCAAAACGTAACTACTGTCGAGGAATTTGTACGGAAAATTAAGAACGGCGAGAAGCTGAAGGTTGTAGGGCCTATGACCGGTACATCGGAATATGTGCTTTTCAACAAAGTACTCGAGTATTATGGCGTGTCTTATGAAACGATTCAGAAGAATGGTGGCACATTCATCCAGGCTATCTATGGTGATATGCCTACTCTTTACAAGGATAGGCATGTTGATTACGCGTTGACCTGCGTAGGCTTGCCAGGAGCAATAATCACAGAGATGTCACTTGGAAGACCATCGATCCTTCTGACGGTAAGCGATGCCTGTGTAGATCATTTTGCTAAGACAATGGGTCTCGTTTCAAGGGATTCAGGCTTGGCAGTGGTACCGGGAGGTACCTATCCTGGAATGCCCAATAATATACAGACACTCGCGCATATAACTGAAATCCTCGTGAGCCCGAAAATGCCTGAAGATGTCGCCTATGTGCTCACCAAAATACTAAACGAGAACAAGCCCGCTCTTGTTCAGATGGGCGCCAGCTACGAAATATTCGATCCTAAGAAAGCCGCCTCTGTAGTCCAGGTTCCTCTTCATCCGGGTGCAGAGCGATATTACAAGGAAGTCGGGACGCTCAAATAGCCCATAAAATTGAAAGCGCAGATAGTCCTTGCTGTCTGCGCTCATTATTGTAAGTTGCAATACCCACTTGTCAAAAGGAAGCCTTATGAGAAAACTATCCGGCCCCCTGAGAAAAATAATCGGAGTCTGGTCCGCGCTGGTGGCTATATTTTATCTTTATACTGCGGTTTTTGGAATATTCCAGCCTAGAATCCAACGAGGTGTCAGTCTCTTTTTTCTTCTACCTCTTGGATTTCTGCTATATCCAGCGACCAAAAAATCGCCTAAGGAAAAACCTAGTGTATTGGACTTTATACTCGCTTTCGCTTCGATGATACCAGCATTGTATGTTATCATTTTCAACAAGCAACTAAATCTGCGTCTGCCTTTGATTGATCCAGTCTCAACGATCGAGATCATTCTTGGGATCATGAATGTTTTGCTTGTTCTTGAGTTAGTGAGGCGGGTGGTTGTCCCAGCTATGGCTATCCTGATATCTGTATTTATATTGTATGTCTGGGTGGCTCCCTATATGAGCGGAGTCTTCTATGCTAGACCTATTTCAATTCCACGCCTTATAGAGATTTTTTTCCTTAATACAGATGTAGGAATATACGGTTCTCTTATGGGGATTATGTCCACTTTTGTAGCTATTTTTGTTATTTTTTCTTGTTTTTTGGAGGGAACCAATACCGGTGTTTTCTTTACAAACTTTGCTTCGAGAATAGCCGGGAAAGGTCCAGGAGGAGGCGCGAAGGTTGCCGCCATAGCCTCCGGCCTCTTCGGAACAATTTCTGGTGTTGGAGTGGCTAACATGTATGCCACTGGTAGCTTCACTATTCCTCTTATGAAGAAGTTGGGTTATGAACCTAAATTTGCTGCCGCAGTTGCTGCAGCATCATCGACAGGAGGCCAGTTCATGCCGCCTGTCATGGGAGCAGCCTCTTTTGTTATGTCGGAAATCACCGGCATACCCTATTGGACAATTGCCATAGGTGCTGCTTTGCCGGCAATATTTTACTATATAAGCATCTTTATGCGGGTGCATTTTATTGCGCTTCGAGACAATCTTAAGCCCATGGATGAGAAAGAGATGCCATCATGGAAGCAACTCATAAGAGATTCCTATCTGCTCCTTCCGCTTGTTGCGCTTGTTGTGATGCTCGCGAGCGGATTTTCTCCATTCAGTTCCTGTACAGTGGCAATCGTCGCAACCTTTGTTCTGAGTTTCCTCAGCAAGAAGACTATGCTAACTCCAAAGAAACTCTATAAGGTACTGGAGAATTCGGGTCTTAGCTGTATCATGTTGGCAATCACATGCGCTGGTGCCGGTATGATCATCAGCGTAATCAACTATACTGGTCTTGGTCTGGGAATTGCTACGATAGTCTCCAGGTTTTCAGGAGGTTTTCTTCTTCCTGCCCTGATTCTCATCATGATTACCTGTATCCTAATGGGTTTGGGCATGCCTTGCACTCCTGCTTATATTATTACAGTAGTCATTGGCGCTCCGGCCATGAATGCGCTCGGCATTAAGACCTTACCAGCCCATCTGTTTGTCTTCTATTTTGCTATCCTAGCAGAACTGACTCCTCCTGATGCTATTGTAGCCTACTGCGCCGCCAGCATTGCAGGATCTGATCCTTGGAAGACAGGTTGGGAAGCCAGTTTTCTTGGCATAATGGGCTACATAATTCCATTTGTTTTTGTGTACAATCGCGCTATTATTCTTGAGGGACCCATATATGCCTCGATTGCCACAAGCATCGTTCTTTTCATTGTGGTAATGCTCAACTCTGCTGCTGTCACGGATTATTTCCTAAAGCCTCTTGGTTTGGTAAAACGAATTTTGCTCTGGGTAATTTCAGCAGCCCTTGTTGTATTCTCTTGCCAGGAAAAGCTCCTTGCTACTTTCAGTATTTCAATGATAGTCATCGTATTTGGTGGGATTATTATCATAACTTACTTTGCAATAAACAATAAGCTCGTAAAGAAATATAAAATGGAGATTGCTCAGATATGATCGTGAAGGGCGGTTATACCAATTACGGGCAAGAGGTGGGGATCTTGATGTTAGAGACTCGTTTTCCCCGTCTGCCTGGGGATATTGGTAATGCAAAGACTTTTCCATTTCCGGTAATGTATTTGACCATTTCTGGTGCCTCTCCGACCAGGATTGTCAAAGAACGCGATTCCACCCTCCTTAAGCCTTTCATAGATGGTGCACGGGAACTCGAAGAGCGCGGAGTCAGAGCGATTACAACGAGCTGTGGTTTTCTCGCACTGTGGCAAGAAGAGCTCGCAGCAGCAGTGAGCATTCCCCTCTTTACATCGAGCCTAATTCAAATACCATTTCTTTTCAGGATTTTCGGCGGAAGAGGTACAATCGGAGTCCTTACTGCCAGGGCTCAGTCTCTGACACAAGAACACTTTGCACAATGTGGAGCGAATAAATTACCGATTGTTATTGCAGGTATGGATGAGAGCCCAGAATTTACGAGAGTATTTCTAGAGGAAGCGAACTCGAAAGAGGATTGCACTATGGATACTGATCGAGTGAGGGATGAGCTGATACTAGCTGCGGGTCGGCTCATCGATGAACATCCCGATATACGAGCTGTTGTCCTTGAGTGCACAAATATGCCTCCTTTTAGAAAAGAGATTGCTAATAAAATTGGTAAACCCGTTTTTGATATCGTGACTCTTACAAAATTCATCTATTCAGGTTTGGTTGCAGATTGGAGAATCTAATGGCTAATATACGATGCGACGCAGCAGTGATTGGCGCTGGAGTAATAGGCATGTCAACTGCGTACGAGCTTTGTAAAAGAAAGAAGAAAGTCATATTGATAGACAAATCAGTAATTGGCGCAGGAGCTTCTGGCGCATGTGATGATATGATTCTCCTTCAATCGAAAAAACCGGGGATCCTTCTCGAGATGGCTTTTAGGAGTCTTGAATTGTTCAAGGCATTAAAGGTCGAATTGCCCTGTGACATCGAATTTGAAAGCAGGGGCGGAACAATCCTTATAGAAAACCAGGCACAGCTTTCCGAAATGGAAGAATTCGTTAAAAGTCAAAATAAATATGGACTTGAAGTTGAGATTATCGATGCCAAAGAATTGAGAGAGCTACAACCTTTTGTTTCTCCTAATATAATTGCGTCTACCTATAGCAAACAGGATTCGCAGGCAAATCCTATGGCGCTCATGAAGGCTCTCTATCTGGCTTCCAAAAAACTAGGTCTTGAATATAAGAGCATGGCTAGACCAATCGAAATTTCCAACCAGCTAGGTCATTGGAAAATAAAGCTAAATAATGACGATGAAGTAGAAGCAGACATTGTAATCAATGCAACAGGCGCATGGGCAAACGAAGTTAATGCTCTTATTGGTATAGACTTGCCTATAGCGCCTCGAAAGGGTCAGGTCATTGTTACAGAAGCAATCCCGAATATTGGGAAGACAAATGTCTGGAGTGCCCAGTATATTGTTTCGAAATTGAAATCGAATCATTCTAAGGAGGGGAAGACCCTTGCGGAGAAATATGGGTTAGGTTTTGCATTCACAGGCACAAGAAACGGCAATTACCTTATTGGCAGCACGCGAGAAAATGTGGGATTCGATAGAACAACGGATCCGGAAGCGCTCGCTCTTCTAGCCAATCAGGTAACCCATTTCTTCCCTGTTATGAAGAAAATCAATTTTATACGCTCATTTGCCGGTCTTCGTCCTTCTACTCCTGATGGGATGCCTTTCCTTGGAGAAATTCGTGAAGCCCCAGGCTTTTTTATCGCCGCTGGCCATGAGGGGGATGGTATTGCGCTGTCTCCGGTGACAGGCGTTCTCATGGCAGACATTGTAGAAGGCAAAAATCCTGAATTCTCAATAGCAGAGTTCAGTCCGTCTAGGTTTTCCACAAATGCTCTTGGAGCGAAATCTTGAAAGCAAATATGGATGAAAGAGAATTGATCATTCTTGAATCAATTCGCGATGAAGGTAGTCCGGTCGGATCATGGTATCTTGTCGAACAATTGGAAAAAAAAGGCTATAAAATAAGCTCAGCTTCCATGAGTCGAATTCTCTATAAGCTCGAATCATGTGGATATGTAGAGAGTCAAGCCAACAGGGGAAGAATCATCACTTCTAAAGGCATCAAGGCAATCGAAGAAACCAAAATGATTAATTCGATCGACCAACATAGGAAAGATCTGGAGAATCTGATAAATAGCAATGTTCTGGATGAATTCATAATGGTATTGCAAGCAAGGAAAGCCATTGAACGAGAGACCGCTCGACTTGCCGCGCAAAATATAACTGAGCAGGAATTGGAGAAATTAGGATCGGTGCTTAGAGAGCAAGAAGAAAAAGCCTCAAGAGGGGAGAGTATTGCAGAAGTCGATATAACTTTTCATAGAACCATAGCAGAAGCATCAAGGAATTCAGCTTTGATAGCCTTATATGGACTTCTCGCTATGATGGGGCAGCAATCCGAGCTATTTGAATGTGTTAGAAGCAAACTAAAGAATCCATACCAGAAAGCTCACAGAAATATTCTGAATGCTCTCGAAAAGCATGATCAAGAGGAAGCTGAGCAATGCATAGTGTTCCATTTGGATTCGCTCATCGAGGATGTACGTAAATATTGGGATATCTATAATGTCTAATTCAATATGTTTTTATCCTAAAAGAGGTAGTCATTGATATGGGAAAAGCCAGGAATGAAGGCGAACAACGATTTGTTTGCCGATGTGAAGAAGTAACAGAAGAAGAAATACTTGAAGCAATCCGGGCTGGTGCGAAAAGTGTAGTCGAAATAAAACGCTGGACAAGAGCCGGAATGGGTATTTGTCAGGGTAGATCATGCAGAAGGCTTGTTGAAAAAATTTTATCTGTAGAATTGAATCTCAAACCAGAGGATATAGAGATATCTTCTTTTAGGCAACCAGTTAGACCCGTATCGATTCAATCGATGGAAGGATTATCGATTCAGAGCAAAGAAAAATAATATTTGAATATGGAGGTGTTCAATAATGGAATTTGGAAGGCTGATAGTCGCAATGGCAACTCCATTGCATGAAGATCTGGAAGTAGATTTTGAGAAAGCAGCTTCTTTGGCAGCACATCTTGTTGATCAAGGTGTGGAAAGTATTGTGGTAAGCGGTACGACCGGAGAATCCCCGACAATTTCTAGGGAAGAAAAGGTCGATCTAATAAGGACCGTAAAGGCAGCGGTAAAAGCACCGGTAATCGCTAATGTTGGAACAAATGACACGCGCATCTCTATTCGGAATGCAAAGGATGCTGAAGAAGCGGGCGCAGATGGGATTCTTCTAGTGGCTCCTTACTATAACAAACCAGATCAAGGCATGCTTTATGATCATTTTGCAGCAATAGCCAACTCGGTAAGAATTCCATCCATGTTGTACAATGTGCCGGGACGAACTGCAATAAGTATCAAAGCAAATACTATAATTCGTCTTTCTCATGAAATCCCAAACATAACAATGTTAAAAGATGCAGCCGGAAATCTAGAAGATACGACAATGGTAATTCGGGATGCAGCCAGAGGTTTCAGGGTTTATACAGGGGAAGATGCACTTACTCTTCCAACACTAGCCATTGGAGGATATGGAGTCGTTTCCGTCGCAGCTCATGTGGCAGCGCCACAGATGAAGCGTATGATCGAAGCTTATCTTAGAGGCGATATTTCAACGGCTGCCCAAATTCATCTTTCTCTTTATGCTATCAATCGAGCTCTATTTCTGCAGCCCAATCCGGTTCCCGTGAAAAAGGCACTTGAATTAGTAGGATTTGATATTGGTCCTTTAAGGCCCCCTCTTGAAGAGGCATCGGAAGAAGTGACCATGGAATTAAAAAGAGCTCTTGAGGACTTGGGAGTGCTATAAGATGGCTGAATCAGCACAGAAGAGTGTTAGGATAGAAAAACATCCTATTCTTGGTGATCTTACATCTACAGAGGAAATCACAATCTATTTTGAAGGAAAGGCTGTTAAAGCTCGATCGGGTGAGCCAATAATGTCAGCTCTGGTTGCAGCTGGTGTCAGTGTTTTTCGATATACAAAAAGAGGTCTTCCCAGAAGAATGTTTTGTGGAATTGGAAGATGTACCGATTGCATTATGAATGTTGATGGCGTCCCCGGCGTTCGGACATGTGTTACGGAAGTCAGAGAGGGAATGAAAATCGAGAGGCAAATAGGCAATGGCAGTTGGCAAATTACAGAAGCTGAGGAGGCAGGAAATGCAGCCCAGTAGCAAGCCTACAGTTGTTATAGGGGCAGGACCTGCCGGACTCTGTGCAGCAATAGAACTCAAAAAGGCGGGCGCACCTGTTGTTCTGATGGATGAGAATGCAAAGCCTGGAGGCCAGCTCTTCAAGCAAATTCACAAGTTTTTTGGATCTAAGGAACATAAAGCTGGAGTAAGAGGCTTTGATATCGGAAATGAATTACTTACTGAATCGCTTCAGCTAGGAATAGATGTTAGACTCAACACTGAAGTAGTTGGTTTTGGGAAAGATCATAAAGTATGGGCAGTGGAAAATCGCTCTCGTTCCTATATTATCGATGCAGATAGAATCATCATTGCTGCTGGTGCTACAGAAAACTCATTAAGTTTCGAAGGGTGGACACTTCCTGGTGTAATGACAGCTGGCTGTGCCCAGACATTGATAAATGTACACCGAGTATTGCCAGGAAAGAGCGTTCTTATGGTCGGTTCTGGCAATGTTGGCGTGATTGTCGCGTATCAGTTGATGCAGGCTGGGGCAGATGTCGCAGCCATAATAGAAGCAGCGCCAAATCTGGGTGGTTATGGCGTTCATACCGCCAAAATTAGACGGGCAGGCGTTCCCTTCTTTACATCTACGACAATAGTTAAGGCAGAAGGCAAAGAAAGTGTGGAACGAGCGGTTATCGCAAATGTTGATAGCAGATTTGTTCCAATCGCCGATACGGAGAAAGTCTTGGAAGTAGATACAATCTGCATCGCAGTAGGGCTCACTCCTTCTATAGAACTTGCGAGTCTTGCTGGGTGCAAGATGATGTATGTTTCCGAGCTTGGTGGTAATATGCCGATTCATAATGAATATATGCAGACTACCGATGGATCTATTTATGTGGCAGGCGATATTGCTGGTATCGAAGAAGCAAGTACTGCAATGGAAGAAGGAAGGCTTGCAGGTATTCATGCTGCATGGTCGATGGGGTATATGTCCGCCAAAGAAATGCAGAGCAAGACAGAACAGACAAGAGAACGGCTTGGAGCCCTTCGACAGGGAATTTATGGATTCAAGCGCTACGCTGCAAAAGAGAGAGTTGTGCAACGAGGAATGACTAAATGAATGACCGAATATCACTTAAAATCAATGGGGCTCCTTCGTTGGAGGAGCTTCAAAAAGCCGGGATGCTGGCTACTATTGAAGAACTTGAGAAGAAAGCATGTGTCTGCATTGAGTGCATCGAAGAGATTCCCTGTAATCCGTGTGAGACCAGCTGTCCGCAGAATGCTATAACTATAGGATATCCTATTACCAATCTTCCGGTTATTGACAGAGAGAAATGCACAGCATGCGGATTATGTATCCCCGCATGTCCAGGCCTTGCTATTACCATAAAGAGCATCCAGGGCGATAGAGCTCGTATCCGCTTTCCATGGGAATATTTGCCTATGCCTGTTAGAGGGGATAAGGTCAAGATGGTAGATAGAATGGGTCAGGTCCTCTGTGATGGAATAATTATTGCGGCGCAAACTGCTGTTAGGAATAATAAGACTGTGGTCTTGACAGCCGAATTTCCCAGGCAATTTATAGAGGAAATAATCAGCATTAGGAGGCAACATGAATAATCTCAGAATAGCCGTAGTAGGTGCATTAGGGGCTGTCGGGACTGAGATGATTAAAACATTGGAACGGCGACAGTTTCCGGTTTCCAAATTGATACCCATAGATATTCCGTCGCTCGCTGGTAACGAAGTAAAATTTAGAGGCAAGGATGTAGCTGTGCGCGCTGCGGGGAAAGGTGCATTTGCTGATGTGGATATTGCTCTTTTCTCAGCGGGAGCCGAGGCAAGTATTGAATTAGCACCGATCGCAGTATCAGAAGGCGCGGTGGTCATTGATAATTCGAGTGCATGGCGTATGGATCCTGAAGTACCGCTGGTGGTGCCTGAGGTGAATCCTGATGCGCTGGATAGACATAAGGGTCTGATAGCGAACCCCAATTGCTCGACAATACAAATGGTAGTTGCACTAAAGCCAATTCATGATGCCTATCGTATCAAACGAGTTGTGGTATCGACATATCAAGCGGTATCGGGGGGAGGAACCGCTGCTATCAATGAGCTTAGAAGGCAGGCAGAGCAGTTTGTCAATGGAGAACCAATTACTGTAAAGGTTTTTCCACGACAGATCTTGTTCAATGCGATTCCCCATATCGATACGTTTTTGAGAAATGGATATACAAAAGAAGAGATGAAGATGGTCAATGAGACTCATAAGATTCTGGATCCGGATATAGAAGTAAGCCCAACTGCAGTGCGGATTGGGGTATTTAGAGGACATTCGGAGTCGATCAACATAGAGACAGAGAATGGTCTTTCTCTTGTTGAAGTTAGAGAGCTGCTTGAGGCAACACCAGGAATAAAGGTGATGGATGACCTCAATGAGCTTAGATATCCAACTGCGCTTGATGCACAAGCGCAGGATGAGGTTTACATAGGGCGACTTCGAATGGATCCAACAGTTGCACATGGCTTGAATATGTGGGTGGTGTCTGACAATCTCCTAAAGGGTGCTGCGCTAAATGCAGTACAAATCGCAGAGACTCTGCTTAATAGAGGATTCGCTGGGAGAGCCTGATCCATGGCATTGATAATCCAGAAGTATGGTGGGACCTCATTAGTTGATGACACTCTTAGGGAGATCATCGCAAAAAAGGTTGCATCAGAACAGCTCCAAGGGAATAAAATTGTTTTGGTTGTCTCTGCCATGGGGCGCAGAGGAGATCCATATGCGACAGATACTCTGCTTGACTTGATCAAGAAATATGAAGGTGGGGCGGATGGATTGACTCTGGATTTGATTGCATCATGTGGGGAAATCATATCTTGCTGTATTGTTTCATCATTGCTTAACTCAAAAGGAATAAGAGCTCTTCCTATGACAGCATATAGCGCTGGCATTGAGGCAGAAGGGCCTTTTGGTGATGCAACACCGAAGCAAATAGAGTCTTCACGCATACTAAAGACTCTAGAAGATGGTCTTATTCCAGTTATTGCAGGCTTTCAAGGAATAGATGAATATGGCCGCATATATACACTCGGGCGTGGAGGCAGTGACACCACTGCAGTAGCTCTTGGTATCGCTTTGGCCGCTGATTATGTGGATATTTACAAAGATGTGCCTGGGGTTGCAAAAGCTGATCCTCATATTATTCCCCATGCGCTATACCTTGATTTTCTTGATCATGATTCCATGTTTCGATTAGCGAAACATGGAGCACGCGTGCTTCATGACAAGTCTGCGATTTTGGCTAGAGATTCGGGAATCAAGATTAGAATACGTTCTGCTTTTGACGATTCGAAAGGAACACTGATCGCAAAGCCGGAGGATGGGTATAAGACACCACATTTTATCGGATTGACAACAAATACAAGGTCCGATGGAAGGCTCAAAGTTACGGCTGTAATGGCGAGAGGAGAGGGTAGAGATGAAAAAGACAGAATAGCCAACTTGATCGAAACAGGCGGGTTCTCTGCAGTCTCTATCGATTGCGACGATCAGGATGCACTTGGGTTTGTGTGTGATCCTTCCGATGGAAAAAGATTTGCACTAGCTCTCTATTCGCTTTTGTCATAATGTGAAAGATTTTAGGAGACCCCAATGATTTTTTAAATTACTTCACAAAACCTATTGCATTTTTTTATATTTCTATGATAGAGTCCCTTTCACCGATGGAGGAGCGACTCCCATCAGTACGGGCTGGAGGCAGAGAGAGCCAGAGAAAGTTCCGGAAAGGGGAGAGTCGCCGAAGGAGCAGTTGCTTTCTCTCGGGATTGCTCTTGGACGCATGGGTTAATACCCGGCGGCTGTCGCGTGGAAGCATCTTCCCGCGGAGCGCCTGACGTGAGCCTTCTGCTGTATGATTGAAAAAAGAGAGGTGTTGCAGTACCTCGATAACATCTTTTTTCAATCGTTTTTCGGCAAATACAAAAGGCTAGCGTAGACCTCCTTCGGCGAGGAGGTTACATGGCTAGCAGCCTACAGAATTCAACCCCCTCGCAGAAGAGAATTCCTGTTACGATCTTGGGAGCAACTGGTGTTGTTGGTCAACGTTTTCTTAGGAGAATTGCCAACCACCCCTGGTTTTACCCGGCTTACCTAACAGGCAGTGAGCGATCGGTGGGCAAAAGATATTCCGAAGCCTGCCAGTGGCATCTCTTCAGCGAGGCCTATGCTGGACTTGGTGATACTATCATTGCGCCGTCAGATCCTGAACATGCATATGCGCCTATCGTTTTTTCTGCTCTAGATGCAAAAACGGCTCGCGAAATTGAGCCTCGTTTTGCGTCCGCAGGCGCTTATGTTTTTTCAAACGCCAGTGCATTCAGAATGGAAGATGATATCCCTCTCATTATACCGGAAATAAATCCCGAGCATTTAGGGTTGCTTCAATACCAGAGAACTCGGAGAAAATGGAAAGGGGCCATCATCACAAATCCTAACTGCACTACAGTGATGCTCGCCTCAGCGCTTGCTCCGCTCCAGATAGCTTTTGGAATCGATGCCGTAATCATGACAAGCATGCAAGCGATCAGTGGTGCTGGATATCCCGGTGTACCCGCTCTTGATATTATGGGCAATGTGATTCCATATATATCGAATGAAGAAACGAAAGTAGAATCAGAGTCAAAAAAAATCCTTGGGAAAATGCTTTTATCATCAGCAGTAAGCACAATTGTTAATGCTTCTTTTAGAGTCTCTGCAACTTGCACAAGAGTTCCAGTTATTGACGGCCATACAATTATTGTGTCTGTCAAGCTTAGGAATGCTGCAACTTGTCAGGACATTCAGAATATCTTTTCAGGTTATATTCCTAAGACAAAAGTCTATGCTCTTCCAAGCGCTCCTCAGTGTTTTCTTCGGCTCTCAACGAGAGTCGACAGACCTCAGCCACTTCTAGATGTGAATATCGATGAAGGAATGAGCATCTTTATCGGACGTTTGCGTGAATGCCCCATTCTTGATCTAAGGTTTGTGGTTATGGGAAACAATGTTGAGAGAGGGGCAGCTGGCGCATCGGTCTTGAATGCAGAGCTCGCTCTAGCGATGGGGGCTCTTCAAGTTCCATCTTCTTATTCTCAAGAAGAAAGGAGAAATGTCCGAGAAGGTCTATTCGTTGGAAAAGAAACAGGAGGAGCCGCATGAGTATCGAAATTGGGATTTTTGGCGCTGGAAGATTTGCAAGCGCTATTGCGGCGGAGGTCATGTCAACAACCAGTCTGTGCAATCAAATCAAAGATCAAGAGCAATTTGCAGTATCCTGGATGCTTCACAGAGGCGAAGCGGTTCCTCCAAATCAAGTAGATGTGGCCATAGATGCAAGCGCAGGATCTGCCGTCAGAGAACATCTAGATTGGGCACTCAAGACTAAGACTCCGCTTGTGATTGGTGCAACCGGTTGGAATATACCAGATATACAAGAGAAGGTCGGCGATATAATCGGTGTTATCATCAGCCCGAATTTTTCTTTTGCTGTTGCTATGATGCAGCGTTTTGCAGCGGATATGGCTAAATTCTCTGATTGGTATGGTGAGGGAGATTTGATTATCTTCGAGCATCACCATTCAGGCAAAAAAGATGCCCCCAGTGGAACAGCCAGATCGATTGCTGGTACTATCATAGGTTGCTCGAAAAGATATCATGCATGGTCACTATCAGGATCTGATCAAAACATCCTTCCTATAGCGTCTCTTAGAGCTGGCAATGAAGTAGGGACCCATGAATTGATATTTGATGCTCCGCACGAGCGATTCTCAATAACACATCAGTCAAGAGATAGAATTCTTTTTGCCTATGGTGCTCTGAAGGCAGCTAAGTGGATCTTGCCGCGCAAGGGTACTTTCTATATGAACGACATGCTAGATGATCTGATAAACGGAGAAGAAAATAGGAATCAAAGTTATGACAAAAGAGATCGACGGTTTAGGCGTCGCCATTGCAACGCCGTTTGACGATGCAAATAACATCGATTATGAGGCATTCGAACGA
>MWDY01000300.1 GCA_002070755.1 Spirochaetes bacterium ADurb.Bin110
GGTAACCCAAGAACTCGAATCTCGAAGGTCAGCCTTGGATGAGCAAATAGATGAATGGCTCACTTCGATGGATGCTAAGATCCGCAAGGTCTCTCAGGACGCTCTGGATCAGCGCAAGGCAGAGGAAGCCCGCCTAGCTCAGGAAGTCAACGCGGAATTGAAGCGTCTCAAGGACAGCCTCTATACACAGACCCAAAAAATAGAACGCGATATTGAAGCTTTTAAAAGCGTCTGAAAATCAAGCAAATATTGCGTCGAGCGCCAATTCTACCATGGCGCGGAAGGAATTCTGGCGTTCCTCCGAACTAGTGATCTCACCCGTTACAATATCGTCGGAGACGGTGAGAATAGAGAGTGCTTCGCAGCCAAACTTAGCGGCCAATGTATAGAGCTCTGCGGTCTCCATCTCTACGGCAAGAACGCCAAATCTTGCCCAAAGCTTCCATTGCTCGGGATCCTCGGTATAGAACATATCGGAACTCAATACTGAACCTGCAAAGACTCTCAGTTTGCGAGCCCTTGCGGCATCCCAAGCGGCCTTTAGCAGGTTGAATGAAGCTGTAGGCGCATAATCCATACCTTTGAATCTAAGATGGTTAGCTGCTGAATCGGTACAGGCACTCATGGCTAGCACTATATCGCGAACCTTGAGGTATTCGAGCATGCTTCCACAGGTTCCAATGCGAATGAGCTTCTTTACATCATATTCACGGATCAACTCATTGACATATATAGAAAGACTAGGTATTCCCATTCCTGTGCCCATTACTGAAACAGGCTCTCCTCTATAGGTACCCGTATAGCCAAGCATGTTGCGTACTTCATTGAAGCAGAAAGCATTTTCGAGATAATTCTCAGCAACAAACTTAGCCCTGAGAGGGTCTCCAGGCAAAAGAATTCTATCGGCGATTTGGCCTTTCTGCGCCGCGATATGAATGCTCATCTTGCAGTCCTTTTTAATTTAAAAGATCTAATCTAATTAGCCTATTTATTCAATCATAAAGGCTAACAGAACTCAATCCCTTATCAAAGACAGCTACAATCATGGCATTTTCCCCAGCTTTGCTTCTTTTCTTATTTATGGCCCTATTTCCTGTTTTACTTCAGACTTTGGTTCCCACCTTACTTTCCCAAACCTTTGCGCGAGATGCCAAAAGCATAGATAGGCCGCATATAGCTCGACTCACCAAGCATCAAATCTAGCATAACCGCATTGATAAGCCCATGATCGCCAGCTAGAGCCTCCGCCAATCCAGAGGCATATACCTCATTTAGAGGCTCTGGGCCTTCCGTAGCAAAGCGATAATCTCCTTTATCTTGATACCATAAGGTTATCTGGAATCCTTCAATATTCTCGGTATCCTCTGGTTTTGTCTGGTTATACACGGCCTTTCCCTTCTCGGGATAGGCCCATGAGCCTTTTTCTAGAATTGCATTGGCTTTTCGTATTTCTGAGGGAAGATTCTCCTCGGATGGATCGCTGGAATAGACTTCCTTATAGGTTCCATCAGGCGAAGAAAATACAAGTGACTTATCCAGAGTCACAACAACATTGTGTGCTCCTGAGACTTCGACTCTATTTCCTTTATTCTTTATTGTATAGGACCAGGGTTTTTGTTCCGCGCTCGAAGCTGCTAGCGATATTGTATCGCCAGAAACACTCGCATTGTATTGCGCAAATTCCTTTTCTCCTCCTGCTGTACGCTGATATGAAGTACCACCTACTATCTGGCCTGATCCGTCTGTTAAAAGACGGAATATATATGTATCGAAGCCATAAGCTTCCATATATCCTGGGCCCGTGTGCTTATAGACTATGAGGATATTCTCATTTTGCTTTTTTATCTCTGGCAGGTTGGCACTTGCCTCAGGATGAGGTCCTGGCATGGTGACAACATTTTGAGCAGCATCGGTCTTAGCAGGTGTCTTGGCAGTTACACCTTCTAGAGGTTTCTCCACGACTTTAGTTTGTTTGCATGATATAACCATAAAGACCATGGCTATCATCAAGATCAGAAACAGAGCGCTTGAAAAACGAAAACTCCTTTTCATACAATGCCTCCCCTAAGCATACATAACTATACTACATTCCTTCAGCTCAAATAAGAGCCTAATCTAATTTGTTACATTGTAAATTATTAAAAGCCACCTTAAAAAGCCGCCATCTTCTCTGCCATATGCCCCTTGAGCCGATAGATGGCGGCAAGGATACATTTTTTATTCGATATTCATATATCGATTTTCCTCACTCTACAAGTCACCTCGATTCCCAAACAATTTATGCGGTTTCTTTACAGGTGGCCTAACCAATATTTTCTGCACAGCTTTTGGATTCTCTTCCCTATCTTGTTTTAGAACTCCAGCTACTCTAGACAAATCGTCTTGTTTAATTATTAGGCATCCATACGATTTAGACGCATCGAAAGGATTCGTATTCGAGTGCACGGCATATCCAGTGTCTTTATACACACCGCTAGCCTTATAATTTCCCTTGCCATCATTGACATAAGTCTCGACTTTTCCAACCGCATTTGTAGAGATCATATAAGGCCCATATTTGTCCTCTCGAGGCTTTATGTCTGTTACTGACCAATAACCTTCTGGAAACTGTGAGGGTTTGCTTGTTACCGGCCCAGATGATGCGAATTTGCGCCCAGCTGCATCTGCCGGCATAAAAGGCGCTTTTTTTGTGTCTACGACTCGATTGTGAACATCGATTTCGAACACCTCTTTTGGAGGAATTCGCCCCAATCTTGCCTCATACTCATTATCGATGACATTTACTTTGAGCTTTGTTCGATCCTGATTCAGCGACATACGCACATCCCCTCCTATCACAGCGGCACACTCATCTTGGTCAAGGGGTTCGCCAAGATTTAGAAGCCGCATAACAGGGACGAACGCTTCGCCCTCCACTGCGAAGGCGAAGGGCTGCAATACTGCTCTTAAAAGCAGGCATGCAGCGATTAAGATTGCTTTTTTTGTGCGCATTTAGCACCTCCTCACTGTATAGACGCTGAAAAGGTACGAATGTGCTTCAAAGTTTAAGATTTTTTGGAAAACCTATTTGGTTCTAGAGCTAGACTCCAAAGGATGGAAATTTATCAATGTCCATTGAGCAAAAGCTACGGCGTCCCTCTTTATGATTTCTATCTCGTATTTGGAAATACAACAGTTAGATATTGGAAGAAGAGGCAACCAATCGTGAACTCCGAGGGTCGATCTCATAAGCCATTGCAAGAGACCACCGTGTGTAATGCAGACTATGCGAGATGCTCCCATGGCAGCGATCTCGCGAATATGCTGCCAAGCCATAATTGCCCGTGCGTAAATTGATTGCGAAGATTCGGCTTCGGGAATGGCATCCCAGCTTCGTTTATAGAAATCCTTCCATATTTCTGGATGCCGCTGAGCCGCCATATTGGGGTCAAGGCCTGAAAAGATACCAGTATCTACCTCGATGAGAATATCATCCAACTCAATACGGTCTATGTTTATTACTGAAGCGACTATTTCGGCTGATTTTTTAGCCCGCAGCATTGGGCTTGCCAGGATATAATCAGGTTTGAATTGGCTCAACCATTCTCCAGCTTGCCTAGCCTCTTTTTCGCCCTGTGCAGATAGGGGAAAATCATATCGCCCCTGATAAGTATTGCGTGCATTGCCCTCGCTCTGCCCATGACGAAGAATAAAGACTTCGAAATCATGATCGAGAAGAGCAAAAAAAGCCCCATCGGCTTTCAATGCCTGCAATTCCTCGATAAGATGCGAATCAAGAATAAAGCTCGGCTCGAATCGTGGATACATCTCATCCTCTAGATTGATGGCTCTCAATCAATTGAACCTTATAAGATCTCAAGCAGCGATAAATGTCTCACTTCCCTGGTTAAAGTATTTATTTACGATGAACATTGCGATGCCCGTCACAAAAAGAAGAATAGTCGACATTGCG
>MWDY01000301.1 GCA_002070755.1 Spirochaetes bacterium ADurb.Bin110
ATAAACGAGCAAATAAACGAATAAGATTGCGGCGATGGTGGAATTGGTAGACACGCTAGCTTGAGGTGCTAGTGCCGAGAGGCATGGAAGTTCAAGTCTTCTTCGCCGCAATTGTTTATTGTATTAAGAAATATACTAGAACGACCGGACCACGGAGTTCGAGCCTTTATACCAACTGTGAGACAGGGGTGTGAGATATTACCCTAGGGAGGTGGTTTATGGCGCGGACTCCGTTTGTTTTTTTCAGGCGTGGTAGTAAGGTATACGTCCAATTCTGGGACGACGAAAAGGGCGGCTACGCCACGGCGCGAAGCACCGGAGTAGGAACCGAGAACGAGGCTTTGAAAGTGGTCATGGAATGGATGCGGACTGGCGGTCCCCCTCCTCCCAGGCGATCCGTGAAGAAAAAGTACGGCTTTCAAATGACTGCATGCGGCTACCTTTCCGACTTCTGGAAGGCTGATTCTCCTTACATCCTTGGCAAGCGCGCCCGCGGCGCGACGCTCTCCGAGATGTACCGGAAAAACAATGAATCGTTCATCAAACGCCTTTTCCTTCCCCATTTCAATGAGAAACTCCCCCTTGTCCGGCTCAAGACTGCCGACCTCGAAGCGTGGGTGATGATGCTCTATCAGAAAAAAGTTGGCCCGAGAACCGTAAATGCGGCGCTTCAAGCCGTCTCTGTCGCTCTCCGTGAAGCCGCCCGCCTCGGGTTGATACCCTTTTCTCCAGCAATAGGTGTTCGCCCCGTAAAAGATGCTCCCAAGGCTCGGGGAATGCTCACCTTGGCAGAAGTGAAGAAGCTCGTCGACCTGGATATGACTGACCTCCAGGTGAAGGCTGCAACGCTCCTCGCTTGTCTGTGTGGCTTCCGGTTGGGGGAAGTGCGCGGACTTCAGTGGGAAGACATAGACTTTGAGAACGGCACGATCAAGCTTTGCCACAATCTCCCAAATTCGGAAAAGACTGTGACCGGGCTGAAAATTCCGAAGTGGGGATCCTCCCGCGAAGTCCCGGCTCCGGATGAAGTCCTCGACGCCCTGCGTGCCCTTGCGCCGAAACCTGCTGGCTTCGTATTCACAAACCCGCGCGATGGCGGCCCTATGTTCCCGAAAGCTGCGCCGGAAGGCTTTGAATCCATGCTTCGGGATATCGGCATCACGGAAGAGATGCAGAAAGCACGGCGGATCGTCTTTCACAGTCTTCGGCATACATGCGTCTCGTTGAGCCGTGGCGCCGGCGTTCCTGATTTCGTTGTTCAGAGAATCGCCGGGCACAAGACGATGGACATGACAGACCGCTATAGCCATGCATCCGAGGAAGACATTCAGAACGCTAGGAGCCTTGTTGAGGCAATGTTCAAAAAGGAAAAAGCTCAGAATGAAAGTAATTCAATCATGGCTAAATAGCAAAAGCTATTGCACCAGAGTCGGGGAGGTTCCAACATGGATAATGAGAAAAGAGAATGGATAGACCATGGAAATGGGGAAATTGAGTGGATGGGCAAGCCTAGTGATAATGGTCTGGATCGTCTTCGAGAGCGGGTCCGTGAGATTGCTGAAGACAATCATGTTTCGATTACAGCTAGGAAGAGGAATCTTGAGGCCATAGGGATTGATGAATGCCCCGGATATGGTCAACATATCCCACCATCTAGCCTCCTCGGGATTTTACATCAGTCCGCTGATTACCAAAACAAATTGAGCATTATCAATGAGGCCATAGCTTTATTGGAAATGGTATTAGATGGCTGTTCGACCTACACGCAGGTAGTTCAGTATAAACTGAGAGAATGTCCGAGCATGAAGAATCCGCAGTTTTGTAAACGATACCGCTTTGAGGATGGCCGCAAAATTGACCCCGAGAAATTACGAAGGGCGATAAGCAGGGAAAAGAAGAGAAAAGAAAAGAAAAGAAAAGTTGAAGAAGATTCTAAAGGCTTTGCAGAGAACCAGGTCTCCCTTAAAATTAGAGAGACTGCTCAAATGGAGGTTTGTGCTAATAGATCTGGCCATGGACAGGAAGAGAAATTAGTTCGGAGACCGCTTTTGAAAAATAGAGAGTAAAAAATAATTTCGCAAAACGTCTACAAAGCGTCTACAAAACGTCTACTTAATTCTTTCTATTATAGATAATTAATAGTTGACCACACAGTTCAATGGTTGTATACTCACTTCAATACCAGAATTGTGGAGGCGAGAAAATGCCAAAACCAGCAATCACAGTACCCCGGACTTACTCTGTACGCGATGTCGCAGATATGACGGGGAAACACGCGATAACCATCTACAAAGCGGCAGAGAGAGGGGCGATTCCTTCCAGGATGTATGGTCGATCACGGCGTTTCACCGAGGGCGACGTAGACGAAATTTTGTCAAAGGGCTGGAAAACCTCGGCCAAGGCAACAACATGAAGTTGAGCGAAATACTTGATGTGCTCGCTGCTTTGCTCAAATCGCCACCACGTTTCGGAACTGTCGGGATCCTTATTACGGTACACGATCACGAATTCGTCAAAATCGAAAAAACTGTGACAGAGAAGGTCGCAGCGGAGGGAAAGGATGCTAAAAAATGAAAATAGCGAGGTTAGAGCTGCAATCCCTAAAACCTTGCCTACAAAGAAGAAACTTATACTTAAATTTATACCACAAAAAGATATAAAAGTTAATCTCGCCCTTATTGAAAAAGCCATTCAATGCCCCACAAATTATCTAGTTAAATCAACAAGTCGCGGACCCTGCATTGTTTCTGAAGGAAAAGGACCTAGCGAGCCGACTGACCATATCGTTACATTCCAGGTGTTTTGTGGAGCTTCTTTGGCGAAATTTGGTAGAAATCCACCGATCGAAATTCTAGGGCCCTTTCGATGGCAACCCCTCTGTGATGTTTCGAAATGGCTTCGGCGCCTTATGCTCATCGCAAAATCGCGCGCTGGGGAAGGGACGCATGAGCGGTGAAGTGGCCTTATTCGCTCGTGTCCCGCATTTTCTGCTGGATGACGACACAATTACTGCTTCGGCAGTACTGGTCTTCACGGCGCTTGCATCATTCGCCGCCGGAAATGAATGCTTCCCGGGGATCGAGAAAGTAGCCAAGCGTGCACATCTTTCAAAGAATGCCGCGCGAAGCGGGCTTCTTTGCCTTAAAGAACACAAATACGTCACCGTCGAACATCGAAGGAATGGATCTCGGCAAAAAACCAATCTCTATAGGCTTAGATTTCAACCTGCAAATGCTGAACCTTCAAATCTTGAGGCCTCAAATTCTGAGTGTTCAGGAACCCCGGTTGTTCAGAGTGCAACAAATGCACCCGAACTAGACAAGAAGAGAATAAGACAAGAAAGAGATATAGGGGGTAAAAATCTCGAAAAGGGCGAACCTGAAAAACAATGCTATGGGAACGCCCAGAAAGTCCTGCTCACAGACAAGGAGTATTCAGATCTCGTGGCGGCTTGGGGAGAATCAACAGTAAGGACCAAAATTGAAGACCTGGCCGATTATATGGCTTCTAAAGGAAAGGTCTATAAGGACCATGCAGCGACAATCCGCAGCTGGATCAGAAAGGACGCCAGGAACGCTCTGCCGAATTTTAGGCCGACTTCTGCCGCTCCATCCTTGCCACGCTCGACACGTGAAGTGAAATGTCCGTTTTGTGGAACAACAATACCGGCAGGCTCAATAGGTTGCCCAAAATGCAAAGCTTCGCTCCATGACATTGAAGCGTCCCCTACGCAGGCTTGTGAGGCTGCCCATGCGTGATCTTTTAGATATCGAACAAGCCCTATTGGGGCAGATACTTGCATGTCCTAACCTTATTGATAAGTTGGTTATCGTTCCTGAGCTGTTTGACAATTCCGATCTAAGGGCCATTTTTACGACTATTGAGGTCATACGGGCAAAATGCCTTCATGTCGACCTGGTTTCTGTTGGAGACGAACTGTCACGACAAGGCCGGTCTGATCTAGTTGTCGTAGCGGCCAACCTTGAGGTAATAGGCTCAACGGCGAATGCGCCATTCTATGCGGAACAATTGCGTGAACGGCTTCGCCGTAATGGCATCACTTGTGCTCTTCGTGAAGGGCTTGATGCTCTGAGAGACGAAAATAAAAGTGCCGCTGAATTGTGGGACAATATCACGGCATCCGGAACCTCGGCGGTATGCCTTGCGTTCGAGCCTTCTATACCCACTATTTCAAATGTCCTTTTAGACTATCTCATAGACTTGAAAAACCGGGTCAAGCAAAATCGCCGTGGTCTTTCAGATTCGATTTCCTTAGGGATTTTTGAACTTGACGCCCTCTTGGGGCCGATTCGTGGTGGTGAACTGGTAGTGGTTGCAGGCCGGCCAGGATGCGGAAAGACTGCCCTTGTATTACAAACCGCCATACACGTTGCTGTAGATCTCAAAAAGCCTACCGCTTTTTTCTCACTTGAAATGCGGAGAGAAGAGGTATTGGATCGCCTTCTTGCGTTTGAAGGGGTGGCACAGGTAGGCCAGATTCGAGGCGGTTACCTTCTTGATGAGCAACTTTCTGATGCAATGTCTCGTACAGAGACTTTGTCACAGGCTCCTCTTTCAATTTACGATGGGTCAACCAATATTGAGCTGTTACGTTCTCGCATACGTCGGGAAAAGGCTGTTGGAGGGCTGTCCTTGGTCGTGGTTGATTATTTGGGATTGCTTGATATGGGTTCAGGTGGTAAGACACCTCGCTGGGAACGGGTCGGAGAAATAACGCGTGTGCTCAAATTGCTCGCAATTGAGCTTAACGTGACAATTCTGCTTGCAGTTCAGCTGAACCGTGAAGGCGATGGAATTATTCCAACGCTTGGTATGTTGCGGGATTCGGGGAGCATTGAACAGGATGCGGATCGTGTCTTGCTTCTTCATCCCTGCGAGAATAAAGACTCGAACGTCGATCGGCAAATTACAGCAATTCTTGCAAAAAATAGACACGGTCGTACAGGGAAAGTCGAACTCCGCTTCTGTGGCCACCATATCAGATTTTACGGGGGTGAAACAGCGTGAGTTTGGAAGCTTCTGATTTCGTCGAACGTGCGCACTTCTCTGTCATGGATTATTTTAGTCATAGATTCCCAGCATTTTTCCATGGGCTGACGGAAAAGGAAGTTGATGGAATTGAAAAGGGTGTTGAGAGCGCATTAATCGAAACATATCGGGATTTCCAAAGCGCTTCATGGAAGGGAAGCAAAAAGCTCGAACCCGACAACCAGGAATTTTATCGCCTTGGCGAGATAGCTAAGAGCGAATCCGGCCGGCCATTGCTTAGGCCGCGTCGGTTTTGATAGGTGGGGGTATGTCATTTTATCATATTTTTTCAATGGTTTTGTTGTTCAAATGTGGTCAAAAAGGCTGCTAAATATATCCGATTCTGTCATGTTAGGAGTGCTTATTGATGGCCAGAATGAGGTTGAAAGGTACCGCAAACTGCGTGAAATCTTGCGCTCGTATACTCAATGACTATGCAGGCGGAAAAATTGGTGAGGAGCGGTTTCGCAGTCTCATGTACGGCTTTTCCATTCTTTTGCCTGCGGTTAGGCAAAACGAAGAACTTCAGCTTCTTCGGAACAAAATAGACGAGTTAGAAGCACGGATCAATGACCGTATGGGGGCATAGTGATGAGATCTGAGATTGCGCGACGGCTTCGAAAAATCGAGCAGTCATTGAACGCCGAAAGCAATAACGCCGGAATTCGGGTGCTTGAAGCTTATTTTCAATACGCCAATGCTCAGGAGGGATCCTCAGAAGAAAAAGCCGCCCTAGCCAAATGGCTTAGAATTGATTCTCATCAAGAAGCTGAAAAACTTTCGAGTATATTTCAGGAACGAATCGAAGCGACAAAGTCGCGTTCAGCGGAGAATGAGAGGATTGCAGCGTGCGTTCCTTGGGCGGCTGATGCCCTGGATGTCATATGATAACACCTAGAATCTATCCTAAGGACTTATACCTCGCCGGAATTGTGGCCAATTTGCGACATGCTGAACATGTCCTTGAAGATACTGAAGTAGTATCCAAAAATGGCGAAATGCAATCCCCTATTTCCGGGCTTGGTAAATGACTTTTGGAAGTAAAGGAGGCTAAGCATGAGCATGAATGAAGTCGGGATCCGACTTAAACTAGAAACTGGCGAGGCTGTAGCCAACGCAAATCAGGCAACACAGGCAATAGACTCGCTTGGGAATGCACTCCAAAAAGCAGCTATTGCCGGAGATTGGCGCGGCGTCATTGACTATGCCAATGCGCTAAATAAATACAAAAAATATGGATCAATCACTTTTTTTTATGGGACGCAAGAATGGTTTAATCATGAATAGAACAAAGCCGAAGAGCAAAAAGCTGAAGGCAATTGCATAAGGAAGGGCCGCCCCTGTATTGTTAGGTCACTACAAAAACAAACAGGAAGACAGCCCTAGATGCACTATATCACATTACTTTCATCATTGGTAGGTTTCACCAATCACACCACAGAAATCGTAAAGATTGTATCCAATCAAGGGATGTACCTACTGCATGGCCAGCTTGAGAAGGATGATGGACAGAGCATATGCCCCCTTTGCAGCGGGAAGATGAACGCGTACAACAACTACGAAACAAACCTGAGGCATCTGAGTTTCGGCCACCGGCTGAGTTGCCTTTGGTTCACCAAGTTGCACTAGTATTGTTCTCATTGTAGATACAGTCACATGCAAGAGGTCCCCTTCCAGGCCTAGGGGCACTGCATCAGCTGTGAACTGCTGAACTACACCAGGGCCTGCTTGCCTATGGCTTTACCAACAAGGAAGTTGCATATCTGACAGGCCTCAGCAGGAACACTGTCAAGGACATCGACCTGCAGAGGCTGAAAAAGAAGTATATCGTCGATTGCCAGCGGCTCATCTGTGAGCAATGATGAAGCGACAGGAAAGGTCATCTGCAAGGGCAGTTCGCTGTTCAGCAAGGAGCCGGTCATCAGGAAAGATGGCCATCTTGCCAGGTATAAGGACATCATCAGGCAGAACAAGCTCCTGTTCAGCCTTGATTTGATCAGGGGAGAACTCTCTGGGGCCTACAAGATGACTGACGAGACACGCATGGCAGAATCCATATCGCACATCATGGACATGTGCATTGCTACCGGAAACAAACATCTGCTGTGGTTCAGGAGATTGCTGGACAACCACTTCGAAGGCATCATCGCCCATGCAACGTACGATATCTCTGCCGGGAAGATTGGGGGATAAACAACAAAATCAAAACCTTGAGAAGGCAGGAGTATGAGTACCCAGATGATGATTATTTCTTTCTCAAGCTCTACGATGCCAGCAGGAAAGCCCATGTCAGGAACTTTGCGGCTGAGAGAATCCCACAAGATTTATGATTGAGCCTTATTTTATCTTGTTATTTTAGCAATAGGCCGACCAAGCCTGCACCTGATTCTGCGGGTTTGAAAACTATTGGCGCAGCCCACCAGCGAACCACGAGCCGCACATTAATAGCACGAGCGTACTTGGCGAAGGCAGAATTGACAGAGTCTGTTGGAACTCTATGATAGTGTCTCTTTGTGAATTCGATTAAATATCCTCTTGGTAGAATAGCAGCCAGAAGCGAAGATGGCTGGAAAATTATTGATGGGACACAGAGAGCTCATAAAGGTAGTCGTTTCCCACCTGAAGCTGGCCGATCTGTTTGTAGAGTTCACCCTGCTTCCGCTCAACGTCTTCGACATCCTTGTCTTTCCCTTCTTTTTCAAAGAGCATTGATGCGTGCTCTGAAAGTTGCCTTTTCCAAAGTGCGATCATGTTTGGATGGACCGAGCGAGTAATCGCCAGTTCCTCCAAAGTTTTTTCCCCCTTGACCGCTTCCAAGGCTACTTTGGCCTTGAATTCTTTGTCGTACCGCTTTCTCATACCCAACTGTATGCCTCCTTGTTCTTGTATCGCTTGGAGGAGTGGGCCACTTTATTTACGGGGAAATCCTGTCTAGGATTCTAGGCTCATTATACACTATTTGTCTCATATTGGCGGCCTTTTCAGCATAATCAGCTCATCGTCCAAGCCATGTCGGAGAAAATCGAGACATGGCGAGGCTGCAACAAGTTGTTCTGCGTGAATCGGCTTTATTTGAAATGGGAAGAGGCTCGGGCTGTTGAGCAAATCTCTTAATGGCGCTGAGCCATTTTCGCGGGCGCGGATTGAAGCTTCCACTAACCAGGCGATCACTTGTGAATCATTGATTGGAATTGGTACTCCGACGCTGTAAAGGCCTTTTTCGCTAGATTCAATGAGCACGCCCCAGTCCACGTAGGACCGGAGTACCCGTTGAGTTGCTCTGGAAACTGTTTGTCGTTCACCGTACTGCTCACGAACCCGACGCTGGATATGAGCCGCAAGTGTGTTCTCCTGCAATCTCAGAAGCCGCCCTGTCTGAATCGCTACTGACGACCAGAATGGGTACACTGCCATTATCATACCCCAATGGATAGGGAGATGTCCCTGAGGAGGGAGGCGTTTCAGAAGTTCCAGACCTTGAGCATGTAATGGTTCAAGCTCCTGAGGAACCGTGAACCAGACTTTCATGAGGTTGGTAATGGTTTTATCCAGCGAACCGCGCTCAACGGTGGTCGGTGACTGAAAGCAATCTTGTAAACCATGCTGAAGCGCAGTTTTGATTGCTAGGCTATCATTTCCATCAAGCACGAGTGATGCTGTTTTTTCCAGCCAGGCGAGCCTTATAATGCGATCAAGGCCAATCTGGGTGTATCGATTTCTTGTCATTCAGTCTTCCTGTCGATTTGTATGAAAGGCACGATGAGCTCTTCCACAGAAATGCTCCCGTGGCATACCGTGGACTGCCTTTCTTGGATAAAAGCTTTTCTATAAGGAGCAAGAAGCGCAAAAAAGTTTTCCGGCAGGCCTACAGTGCCCCATTCAAGAGCATCCGGGAAGCACTCCTTTACCTTGCTGCGTAGAACGGGATCGGAATAGATGCGTGCCCGCTCACCCCGCATATCGGCTATGGACCCTTCGGTTGGGCGCCCGCACCCTTCTGCTTGGATATTGCCATGATCAGACGTCAAATAGATTCTAAAACCATGATTCAATAACAGCTCGATCAGCGTATTGAGATAGGATTGTTTTGCCCATTGGTTTACAAGGTTATGCATTCCCATGCTGCCCAGTACCATGCCGTGCATGATGGTATCGACAGTGTCCACAACCAGGCCGGCAATGCGCACATGAGGATTGGAAAGTGCTTCGGCAACCGTTGCCACGTCTCCATTTCCCAAACCTTTGAAATAGACAATATTCTTCGGCAAAAGACCTTGGTCTACCCAGAACTGTGTCCAAAGAGCCGGCTCTTTATCGGTAGTCTCTATACTATTTGGGAAAAACAGAGGAGCTTTGCCGGCAAATAGTGCTTGGCGAGAGACGGAAGTCAGTGAAGGAATCCATGCAAATACTGCATGCTCTCGCAATTGCAAACGAGGATTCTGGCTCATTAGTACTTTACGGATTACCAGCCATTGATCCAACGCAAGGCCATCCAGTACAAGCAGGGCAATCTTTGCAGGGGGTGTGGCATTGAGCGCGTTGGCCATAAAGCGTGGAATGTGGTGAACCATGGCTGGGGGATTGGAAGGTAGCTGAATCAAGCCCGCGAATCTTCGCTGAACCCATCGGGTAAACCGCTCGTCAACACGGTGTTCGAGTTCGGATAGCCGTTCCCTGTCAATAGCAGTTTCATTCTGAGCTGACACCTCATTGCTCATGACTCTCAACTCTGCCCATGCTCGCGCACAATGGAACCAGTCTGTATGCTTGGCATTCTCAGTTGGAAGCGATGCTTCAAGGGTGTTCATGAGCTTTGCAAGATGACGAGCCTTCTCTTCGAACGTTGTTCGCTTGATACCAATGCCAGCCCATGTCGCAGCCAGAGCGAGCTCTGACTCATGGGGAACCGCTTGCAGGAATCCTTGCATGAAGCAATTCTCGATATACCCTCGAATATCCTGGTGATCGAAGGGAAGTTCGGTGGGGCCCTTAATAGTTAATAGAAAAGGAATTGCGCTCTCTTTGGTACAAGATTCAATTTTCCCTGCTTCATGGGCTATGAAGATAGGCCATCGTTCTTGGAGGAAGGTAAAAAAGGCTTCCCTGTCTGTTACCAGGGTTTCTAGTGGCCAATCGCCGAATTCGCTATTCTGCCGTAGAAGTTGGATAAACCTAGTTTCAAGTTCTCGTGGTATTCTTTCTTCTGTTGAGTGACAGCGCAGGAGAACGCGCAAAAGATCAGATGGTTGTTTGATCAGCTCAGGAGCGATTTCAAACACATGCCTGAGGACAAATTCCTTGGTTGCGTTGTCGCCTAATTTGCCGGGCGCATGACGCACCTGAGCCTCATAAATGGCATCGAGGTCACTGCGATCCAAAGCAGCAATAACCGGGTAGCTCAGATTGGGAAAGATATCGCCAAGGCTGAAGCGAAGCTTGCGACCTGCTTGCAAAAGGTCGTAGGGCAGGCTCTTGAGGTCATTTTCTTGCGAACGCACGACGACGACAAGATCGGTGTGCTCGCCTCGATCCCAGCGAGCTCGGAAATTCGACTCATACGCATAGCGAAAGGCAATGTGATCGTCGAACGATAGAAGCTCAAAATTGCGCTCTCTGATGCCTTCGAGTATACCTTCTTCAAGGAGCAATCCGTCTGGATCTGCAACAAGCGTGAGCCGTGCAACGTGTGGTGTGAATTCTTTCAGAATATAATCGCGCCAACTATTCATGGTTACCACCTTCTAATCTTACCAGCATAAGCGGCACCATATCAGGATAAACTTGCGCTTTTTGATCGAGCTGCTCCAGGAAAGCCCGTTTTTCCTGCGATAAAAATTGCAAGCGGTAATTGCGAACTTGCGGTAGGCCAATGCGCTCTATGTTCTTGCGGCGCGAAGCAAAAGCATACTCTATCTTCTCGCGTTCTTTGGCAATGCGGCGATGGTGCTCCTGGCGCAAAGCTTCAAAAAGGGGCTTGCCATATATTTCAGCCGCCGCTTGCGACTTTTCGAATGCTTCTCGTGAGGCATCAACAGCCAGGAAGGACTTGATGTGGATGCGAGCAGTGAGGAGCTGATCCCATACGTGTCTGGCTGTTGGAAAATATACCATTCCGTTATCGGACAAAAAGAGCGGCATGATCCGAGTACGGCGAATCTCAGGCCCGGTGAGCGAGGCGGTTTGTCCTTTGCGTCCGTGTGCGATCTGCGATTCGCAACTCTCGATTGAGATTTGCCATAAAGACCAGATTCCCTGCACTTCAGAAGCAAGCCCTGAAATTAACGCGATAGGTAGAGGCTGACCTGGTGCATAACGAGGAAGCCGCGATGCAAGCGCAAGGACCTTCGGATCTTCGAGAGTAAGTTGCCGGGCGGTTGGCAGTTTTTCTGCATCTTTGCTGGTAAAGACCACCTGTTCATAGGTCTCCCCATCAGGCCACATGAGATACCAGCTTTGGTTTTTCTTTTCAGCCTTTCCGCCATGGGCTTTCAGGTAATTGACGGTCATGTACTCAACCCAGTAGGGCAAGGGATGGGTAAGGAATCGTCGTGCTTCATCAGGCTCAAGGTGCTCTGTCGCGCCAAGTACCGAGGCAGCTGCACGAGCTTCAAGTGCTTGTGCCTTCAAGCGGGCGAGCACGCTCTCGACTGATTCCTCCACATTGTCGGGGTTGAGGATTGCCTCGACATACATTTCTTCAAACATAGAGCCTGCTTGCGCTGAGTCGAGCACATCACCGGTTTTATCGATACCGAATTCTTTAAAAATGACTGCAAGCTTTTCTTCCAGTACTTCGCGAACCCGGTGTTCGACTGAGTCCTCAAAAACAAAGTTTATTGCCCGCACTCCATAGGTCTGGCCGATGCGGTCAACACGGCCAATCCGCTGTTCAAGGCGCATGGGGTTCCATGGGATATCGTAATTGATCACGATATGACAGAACTGAAGATTCAAGCCCTCACCGCCTGCGTCGGTAGAGATAAGAATACGTATGTCTTTGGCAAAGGCTTCTTGAACTCGCTTTCGTTCTTCCATGTCCATGGAGCCATTGAGGCAGACGACCGAAAAGCCACGTTCTGTCAAAAATTGGTGCAGCATTTCCTGAGTAGGTACGAACTCGGTGAATATCAGAAATTTGATCTGGGGATCGTTTTCTTCAGCCTGCAATCGATAGAGCCAATCAAGCAGTGCTTCTGCCTTGGCATCCGGACCAATCTGTTCACATCGAGAAGCTAACTCCAGAAGAAGCTTGACTTCTGCGCGTTCATTCTTGAGCGCTTTGATGCGAGCGCTGAGCACTATATCGAGCTGTTCCTGGCCATCGAGGTCGTAATAGGTTTCGAGTTCTGCATTTGCATTTTCCAGTTCATCGAAGAGATTGGGCACATGTGACTCGGTGTTTAGGACTGCAAGCCGCCGTTCCAGCGCAGTCTTGATTGCCTTGGTGCTCGAGACTACCAAGCGCTGCATGAGGATCATCAAAAATCCAATATAGCTGCGCTTTTCTTTCATGGCCTGGTTGTAGCCTTCGCGGACGTATTCAGTTACAGCTTCATAGAGCAGCTGCTGTTCATGGTGGCGTGCTGCCCAGGAGACTGCGGCAAGCTGCGTTCTTCGTGGCTTGAAAAGAGGCTTTCCTTCGGCATCAATAGCGTGGCGTTTTTCGGTACGGATGACATAAGGCTGGACTCGTTCGCGAGTGACACTGCTGATGTCAGGGAATGCCTGGCTGTCGATGAGCGACACCAGCCGATAAAAGGCATCAGTTTTGCCCTGATGTGGTGTTGCAGAAAGCAAAAGGAGATAGGGCGCGGCTTCAGCAAGCCCCTGGCCCAGTTTAAAGCGAGCAACCTGATCAGTGCTTCCGCCAAGGCGATGCGCCTCGTCAACGATGATGAGGTCCCAGCCGGCAGAGATGAGATCTTCAAATCGTGCCTGGTTATGTTCTCGTATCTGGGTTGGATTCCATCCGCGTCGCCTATCCAGGGGTTTGACAGAATCCATCGGCACCACTATCTGAGGAAAGAGTGTCCAGGGATTTCGTGACATACTGGATGATGGTTCGATGTTGGATAGCGGTGCATCAGGATTCGCACCTGCAGCAATTCGGTTCAGTGTTTTGAGATCTTCAGGCAGGACGAGCTGGAAATGTTCATTGAAGTGGGTTTGCATTTCAGCCACCCACTGACTTACCAGTCCTTTGGGAGCAATCACGAGTGTGCGCTTGGCCAGACCTCGCAGTTTGAGCTCTCTCAAAATGAGTCCTGCTTCGATGGTCTTGCCGAGACCCACTTCATCTGCAAGGAGATAACGAACACGATCCCCGCTCATGGCTCGCGAAAGCGCCCGTATCTGGTGCGGAAGCGGAATGACCGATGATTCTATGGGAGCAAGGAGGATATCCTGCGTCAAAGCATCAGCAACCTTTGCAGCAGCTGCGATATAGGCGATATGCTCGGACGTGCCAGAGCTTGCACTCTCCAAAGGTTTGAGCTTTGCAGCAGGTAGACGGACTACTGTATCGGAACCAGGCAGCCAGACACGGCAGATTGTCTCGCCCCAGAGCGTCTGGGTTTCGATGACCTGGCAGAGCTGATGATGATCAGGGGAGTAGCACCATGATCCCCATTGCATGCACACATCTTTGTTCATATGAAGTGAGTTCTGATGATTTCATCAGCCTTCTTGCTTAAATCACTCGATTCCTCTGTGACGATCAATTGGCCCTTGAAAAATCTTTCATACCATGCACGTTTTTCTTCCCAATGTTTTCTATAGTTATCATTATGAAGCATACCTACATGCTCCCAATAATACTCTTTACCTCTCCAATTAATGGTAAAGTCCGGCAAATAGAATGTTCCATCAGATGCGAAGAGGGGTTTTTCATAGCTGAATGAAATATCTCGCTCAAAGAGCATATTAGCGATGATAACTTCGGATTTCGAACGAACCACTATATCTGCAAGAGTTTGATGAATTCGACCGTCCTCATACCAGCCAGGTATGCTGAGCAGTGCTTCTGGTACAGCCTTGAAATTGAAGAGCGATGAGTTAATGCGTCGCAGACGAGAGGCCTCGAGTCGTCTCATACCCAGCAATGGTGTGATGTCCTGCTCAACGAACAAGGTACAGTGCACTCGGGCTCTAGTGATGGCAGTATAGAAGAGCTCGGTGGAGAGCAGAGCATGTTTGCTTTTGGGTATAATCACATACACGCGCTCAAACTCGCTTCCCTGAGCTTTATGAATCGATATGGCATACGCCAGTTCAAGGTTTTCTTCTACATTCTCGTCATGAATCATTTTGCCGTAAGCGTTTTTGCCTAGTTCTTTACCATAACTGACTCGATAATCCTCTCGTCGATCAAAAACAACACAAAATCTTTCCAGCCTAAAATAGGGTCTCTTCCATTTATCTTGATCAAAGGAATGAGGCCAGACAAAACCGATCTGTCCATTGTAGATTTCTATAGCTTCGGGTTTTTGTGTATTTGTATTCCAAGCCCAAATCGGGTTTGATTTGGGACGATTCCGGACTTGAATTACTTTGTCAAAGAGCATTACACCGCCTAGAGCATTTGTTCCTGATGGACGTTGTTCTCGGATTCGATCCTGACACATCCGGTTTATTTCATCAATTCCGAAGAACTCACCTCTATAAGGACTTAATATTTGGAAATATGATGGCTTGGTGTTGTTCTTATTCGCTTTCCTCCATAATTGCTTTAAGGTTTCTTCAGGCTCTTCACCGCGTTTCTTGATGTCTTCTTTTGAATCAGAAGTCATCTGCTCAAAAAGAGCACGGAAAAGATCTTCCTGATCTTGCCAGTATATCACCCGGAGATCTGGAGCTACTTCACCACCAAACTGTATACGCTTTAGCATCTGTTCAGCGGCTGTTGTAACATCTTCATTTTTCTGTCCGTCAGTTTGATGATGAATATAGCATTGTGCCAGGTCAATGATTCCTGTTCCTCCTCCTGTGTGTCGACCAGTAAGTTGTCGGAGGTTCTGTTCCAAAGTAGCAACGCTTTCCGGTCCTCTGTTCTTAAGAGATTCTATGATGTCTGCAAAAATACGTCCACGACCGATTGGAGGTAATTGGTTTGGATCACCTACGAGAATAAGTCTTTGGACTGTATTCCATTTTACAGCCCTAAAAAATGCGGCTGTTAATGACAGATCGAGCATGGAACACTCATCGAGAATGTAGGTTGAATAGTCTTCTTCAACTTTTCCACCGGAGCGCTTGAAAGTCATATTATTATTGAGCCAGCCGCGCTTGGCTAAAAATGAGTGGATTGTTGCTATTTCAACCTTTCCTTTCAGCCCTTCATCTTGTTCAACAACTTCCCTGATGCGGTCAGCAGCCTTGCCAGTGGGGGCAAGGGCAATGACTGATGTACCAGCTCCATGACCTCGCTTGATAGCTTTAATCAATGCACGAATCACCGTTGTTTTGCCTGTGCCCGCTTCTCCCGCAAGTACTCCAAGTTGCCGAATGAAGATTCGCTGGCAGGCTTCGATTTGCTTTTCAATTGCGGCTTGGTATTCAGTGGATGCTTTGCGAGCAAGAATGCTATTTGGGTCTTTCAGAAAGCCTTCCCAGATATCTTCAGTGATTGGTGTAGTCAACAAAATATCTGGGCCATGCATGAGGAAATCAAGCTTCTGCTCGAGCAGTCTCTCGTCTTCAAATACTTCTCTCAAATAAAGATATGTTTTTTCATGCTCGTTGCGGATTTCTATGGCTTTACTCATCAGATCTTCATCTGCCGCAAGGAATCGTTCGTTGAATACGAAACGCTTCCATTCTGGTAGTACTGATAAGCGCTGATTGACTTTTGCTATTGCGATCTCAGCAGGTGTGAAGACATGGGGTTCTTCACGCTGCAGTGTTGCAACAAGCAACGCTCGAAATCTACAGCTATCATCAATTTGGGCAAGGGCTTTGCCTCCCAACTCTGGTGAGGGAATCATGCCGCGGTCAATGGTGCCCCATGGAATGAAGTCGTCAGGATCATCACCTTGATATTGCTCAGAAAGTATGTAGGGATTCTTGGCAATGTCATCAAGTGTTGCACGAATACCATTGCTTGATCTATTTTCATCAAGAATTTTGCTGAGTTGGTCTTTTTGCAGTGAGAATAGCGGGAGTATGTCTCGGAGCAGATTTTGCTCTTGCGGGGATTTCAGTTTCCATTGCCTACGTATACTGAGGATTTCAGCATCATTCAAGTTAAGATCTTCAATACGATTCAGCTTGGATTCAAGGAAATCAAAAATTGTATCTCGCATCTCGATTTCCTTGCCGTCTGTTGCCTTTTGCTTGAACAGATCGATCGCCTTGTGGAAGGAAAGCAGTTCGAGCACTGCAGGTATTCCGGGCAGAAGTCCTCGATGCTGCCACAATTCCGAGATGAGCTCTTCAAGCCATTTTTCTCTGGCTGTCCAATTTTCTGTGGTGTCGCCTATGTCCTTGAGTTCGCGTACCACGCGCAGGAAGCTTTCTACCAAACCAAGAGCTGCATCATCATCGAATTGCCGCGAGCCATATTTAAAGAGTCGCGGATTTTCGGGGAAAAGCGCGATCCGTTCCAGTATCTCTGGTTTATCCTTATAAACATGATAAGGTATTCGAAATCCTTGATCAGGGTAATGTGATGTAATTGAGCGTTGCCATACAAATCCGCCGGCATATTTCTCCCTGACACTATCGGAGCAACCTTCGTAAAACAGCTCCTCTCCAATGCTTTTTATTCGTGATATTCCAACAAGTACGTATCGTTTTGCCTCTTCTTCGCTAAAGGGGTTGGAATAATTCGCATAGTAGAAAACTAGGCTCTTATCGGGTTGGATGGAATTGAAAAATGTGCGCGCATTTTCCAGACGCTTTTCATAGTCAAATCTATTCTGAGTTCTGACATCATCTCCATACATTTCTTCATAAGGCCAGATGCAGACTGTTGATGGTGGCAGCATCCAGCGGCGAATCTGGGTAGTATTGAACCATGCAGGAGGTTCGGACTCTGCAGGTGCTTCTTCAGAACCAAAGGTATTGTAGCTGAAGCAGCAAGGAGGAATTCGGTCCAAGCTTTTAGAATGGCGACCTGCAACCTGATTTTCCCACTCAAGTGAGCGTTTTTCTGAGATAAGTTGACCAGGATAGGATTGGGCACCAACGCAATAAGTGTTGGCAGCCGGATTTTTGCAAACACAACCATTCCATCCATCATTATGCCATGCAACACGGGCTGATATATGGACTGTCATTCCTCGCCTCCCATTCTTGTCATCGCCTGGTCATACCACATGATCAGCGTGGGGTCTTCCTGAAGGACGTTTTCGGGTATTTTATTGGCCACGGTGATAATTGTGGCGTAGTCGTGTTCCTGCCACGCTTTCTTGAATCCTGCCCGGACCGCTTCCAGGCGGAACACCCTGAGCCGCTTCTGGCTTGATTCCCGGTATTCTTCAAACTCCTTGAGTAGTGACTTTTCACGCAGCTTTTCAAGATCGCTAGCCTTGTTGGGGTCGGGCACATACCAGCAATCCTTTCCCTTGGCACGCAGGTGCTCATCGTCTTTGGGTAAGTTGCGAAGCTCTTTAAAATTGCTTGAGAGATAGCTGTGAATCCGGCTGGGCACTTCGCCTTTGCCATCGTAGCAGAGGAAGTTTTGCTCGAGCAGTTCCTTAAGTTCCAACGGCTTTTCGTATTTCTGCCAGCCGCCGATTTCTCTGAGGAATTGGGGATGGAGTTCCTGGAAGGTCTGTGGCTTTTTCAGGAGTTGCTGCTTGAGCCACTGGATAGCCGAGGCCTCGTCGGTGACGAAGAGCTGGAGCTGCAACACCTCGCGGACGGTCATGCGCTTCATGTCGTACTCGGCTACTTGCTCGGGGAGAAAGAACATCCCATCCCGTTCGGGGAACCGCTGAACAACTCCGGCATAGAATTCAGCAGCGGACAGCGGAACGGTTACACCGTGCTGGACATGGAAGGCCACCATGCGGTCGAAGAGCAGGTAATTCTGCCGCTCGGCGATAATCTCAGCCTGTCCATCCTTGGAAACGAAGACCGGGAGCTGCTTGAGATGGGTGCGGACAAAATCCCAAACGCCGTCCTCGGTGCCCGCTTCGAGTTTGAAGCGTTCTTCAAGGCCGCCGTTGGGCTTGTAGGCGGAGATAACCAGGTCCTGCTTGACCGCACCGGCAGCCGTCACTTGCTTGAAACTACCCTGTTCGCGATCCAGCGTCCGGACATCGGCTACCACGAAACCGGCATTGCCGATGGCTTCCTGAATTACCGTCCAGACGAGGTTCTTTGAATTGTGGAACACCACCGTTATCCACCGCCCCGGTTTCAACACCCGGTAGTATTCGGCAAAGGCCTTTTGCATCAGATTGGCATAAACAGAGAGTAATTTCCCCCGCTTTTTGTCTAATAAGACTTCTTTTTCCAGATTTGAAACAAGATTGTGCCAGGCCTCGATCAAAAGGTTAAGATCGCCATAAGGAATTGCATCACCAAAGGGTGGGTCGGTGTAGATGTAGTCCACGCTCTTGTCGGGAATGGGTGACTGCAAGGACGATGCGGTGGAAATGGCGACTTGCCTGCTCGTTGGGAGCTGCTGTGCGGCAAGCATTTTTTGAAGACGCTTGTATTTACCGTCAAGAATTAACCATGGGCTTGTTTCCGACATCATCGTGGGCAGATAGAAAACGCCTCCAAGAAACCTGTTTACCTGTGAGTAGAAATCGCCACCATAGCGATTCATCATAGTCATTCCCCAAAAACACTGTTCCACCATGAATTTCAGAAATCCCTTTACGCGCACATCCGGCCATTCTCCAGCGACGCGCCACATGGTGGAAAGGGCATGGAGGGCGCGGGGAAGGTAGAACTGGTGATAGTGGGTGATGCCTCGTGGCGCAAGAATATTGCCATGTACCATATCTTTAACGGGGAGCTTGGCAGTCGGAAACCAATCCTTGGGCTGTTCATTCGCCAGGCGGTTAATCAGCGCCAGGTCGTGCTCATCAGGTTTCTTGCGGTATTTGGTCTTGTCGCCGGGCAGGGTGTATTCGATCTCCACCGGCACGTAGGTCACCTTGCGCACCGTCTCGCCGATGGCCTTGTCGAAGTAGCTCGTGAATTTGTGCTCGCAGCTTCGCGTGGTGAGCGCGGCCCGGCAATGGGGGCATTCGAAGTGACCCGCGAACTTCCCAGTCTTGGGATCGTAGGCTTGGTCCATGAACACCACGTCGCCAGCGCAGTTGGGGCAGGTGAAGACCTCAGACCAGACCACATAGTTGATCCGGCCTTTCCGCCTGCCGTCGGTGTGCAGGGTCTCGTACATCCAGCCGAGTTCTGTCTCAATCTTTTTGAAGAAATCATCGGCGGCCTTCTTGAACTCGCGGACGGATACGTCCACATTCAGGTTGTAGGCGATGAAATTGGCAACCGGCGAAAGGTCGATGAGGATGGGCCGCCGCGCTCCCCATTTGGGAGGCTCATAACCCGCTTTTTCCCATTCGGCTTCGAGATTCGCCTTGAACTCCGCTTCAGGTTGGCCGCAGAGTTGAGCGGCCACCCCCGTCATGCCCGAACCGGAAAAGCCGTCGAGCACAATGTCGCCTGGCTCCGTGTAGTGCAGGATGCAGAGCATGATCGCCAGATGGGGGATTTTGGAATGGTATGAGTGGGCCGCGTAGATGGGATGGGTCTTGCCTGCACCTGTATCGCTCGCAAAGGGTTCCCGACGGTAGTTGTCCGTAACAGGGTCGTAGGGTTTGCCGTAATGCTTGATAAAGTCGGCGATGAATGGATTGGGACAGGCGGTGTAGTAGGGCGGATCAGAAAGCGACAAGATGTCTTCATCCGAACCAATGGGAAATCCTTCGATTTTCCGAAATTCTGGGTCCTTTAATTTCTCCCGCAGTATATTGAGGAAATATTTTCGCCGCTCTTCATCGTTGGGAAAGGATAAGCCAAGGCAGGTGACGGGACCAGAATTATGGGTTGGATAAGATTCTTTTGCAAAAAGCTCTGGATTATCGCTGTGTTCATTTTTCATGATTTTGCCTCTGAATTATAACGTTCTATGCACATTCTATGCACATGTGTATAGCATTCAATGCAAATGTGCATAGAATCATAGTTTTCGTGTATAAAACGCATAGCGTCTTTCCCCATTCTTGAGGATTTTCCCTTGTTTTTGCAGTCGATTCAGCAAATGATAAGCTTGCGCACCCGAAACTCTGCACAAATCCATAACATCTGCCCGCTTAATTGATCCATGTTTTTCAATATAGCGGAGCACCATCTGTTCCTGCTGGATGGGATCGAAACCAGCCTGCCTGATATAGGCAGTCTTTTGGCCCGATGTTTTGTACACTTTGGCGCTCAATGTGTAAGAACGCCCTCGGCCGGTACCATAAGCCTCAACAAGCCCCGCTTCTACTAGTTTTTCGAGCGTGGCGCGAGTGAGTGCTTCAGATTTTTGGGTGCTTTGGGCCAGATCGGTGGTGGTCAGGCGGCGTTCCTGGCGGAGTCTAGAAAGAACAATCAGGCTATCTATGGGCATGGGAGAACCGGTTTTCTGTTCATGGGAAAGGATCATTTGCAGAAACGCGATATCGGCGTCTGCACGGGGCAGAAGAAGCACCACAGACGAGTCGTTCGACATGGAGTAATCCGGAGCAGGCCGGCCGTAGCGAAGCATCCCTTCAAAAATTCGATCAATACCACGGCCGGTGCGTTCCGCTAAGCCGATTCTCTTGACGATATCGGCCAGCAGGGGATTTCGTGAGCGCGGCGGAACAACCAGAAGATTCTGGATTGTTACGCCCTCCACAAACCCTCCTGGGTTGGAAATAGCAAGCCCATCATCATCCAGGCGGATATGCACTGCACCCAAGCGGGCGTAATCGCGATGGACTAAGGCATTGATACATCCTTCCCTGAATGCGCGGCGGTCGAAATTCGGTATGGGCACCCGAAAGAGACCAACCTGAATTTCCTGTTCGACAACTTGGGCTTTAAACAGCAACTCTACTTCTTCAAACGTCTGCAAGAGCGGCTTGTGAAAGAATTCGTTCACTCGCACGTCTGTGCCTTCCAAAACCTGAAACGCAACCTCATAGGCTGGCAGATGCTGTCGAATAGCCTCTTCGCGCCCTAAGAGCAGTAAGCCGGCAACTGTGGGGCGCCGCACACCTTCCACTGTAACAACAAGACCCAAAGCTCCATCCAGTTCATCATCGGCAAGGGGCAACAGCAACATATCGCCGCCATACCGACGAATGGCTTCACGTAGGCGCTGTCTCTCCAGCGGGTTCAATGCTTCTTCCGCCCTCAACGATACGAGGGGTATTGCAGAAGGATCAACCAAACCCAGCGCAGACTGGCGCTGGATAAACTCGTGCGGATAAAAAGGAACTGCTTGCGGTTTTCCATCAGCCATAAGGCGACGGCGCACTACCAGCCCATCTGTCGTAGTGACAATAGATTGGGATTTGGGCACGGTGATGGCGAGGATCTTTTTCCTGTCAATCTCAATCAATTCCGTGGATACGGAAACGGAAGGGCTAGTTCGATTGGCAATGAGCGCTTGCAATCCCATGGTGTCCTGGTGGTGGGCTTGAATTCCAGAAACAGTACCATCATCCTCTACACCCAGAAGAACCAGACCGCCTTCAGTGTTGGCCATGGCAACCGCAGCAGCAACGATATCGCGATCGGGCAAGCCTCCCGTTGTGTCGCTTTTAAATTCGACGGTAAGGGTTTCTCCCTGTTGCAAAAGCCTCTTGATTTCGTGTGTGTCCATATCCACCATTATCCCTTACCCTTACTCCAGCACAATCCGCACATTGCCGGGATCCTTGCCCTTGATCAGCTCTTCGAGGTATTCCTCAAGTCGCTGGCGCAACTCCACAGGCGTTATTGGTGAACCCCCTGACAAAAGAGCTTTGCGTAAATCCTCAGTCTTGACCGAAATCAAGGCCAAATCAGTCAGAGCTTCTTTAATGGCGTTCAAGAAGGCCTGATCGATATCATCAGGAAGCTTGGGCTCATGCAAGAACTGTTCGACAATTGTGCGTTCTTCCACGGAGAGAACTTTCTGAATGCGCTCTCTGGTAGTCGGGTCTTTAAGGTTCGTAATTAAGGTCTGTGTCCAGCTTTCAATCAGGTTATCGAGCTCATCATCAAAATTGTCCAAGAGGTTTGCTGCAGGAGCTCCAGGGGATTCCTCGCGAGGGCTGAATTTACAGTAGGGGCACATCGCCGATGCTTCCATATCCTGCTCGGTAAGCGCAAAGCAGCTTTTCAAGCTAGCCAAGCGGCTTTGGAAATCTACAAGCTGCTGACGCGGCAACAGCTCAATAGTCGAAAGAGCTTGAAGGATTTTGACACGCTCATCATTCATTAGCTTGGCTTTAAGCTTATCCTCATTGACACCGAGACGGGCTCTGGCGTGCAGGGATAGATATTCTCGCACATATTCTTTCTTAAGCTCTAAAAGCTTGCGCTGGGTGTGCTGGATGGATTCGACTTGGCTCCGCTGAGACGGATCGAGAATCTGTGCTAAGATCTCAGTTTGCATCGTTTTTGCTCGCTCGACCCAGGGGTGATTTGCCGGGAGTACTGCTTCCGCAGTGGAGAGGTACGAGGCTATAGGGCCAAGTTCGCTCACAAGTTTCTCAAGTGCGGTAACTTCCGCAAGCGCTTCGAAACCGCTGCGCTGAGCGCGAACATCTTCCGTGCTGTAACGGAAATTCTTGAGTTTACCCGGTGTGGTGTACGCTTGCAGAGATTCGAGGAAGGCTTTGAACTTGTCCAATTTCTCGCGCAATGCTTTTGCGTTCTCTTCTGAGAGCATGTTCCGCCCCCAGAAGAGCAGGTTTTCCTGCATTTTCCTCTGGGTCTGCACGAGCTTATCAACGGTAGCCCTTACCGATTTTTGGAGTTCCTGGACAGGTTCATCATTGCCTTGCGTGATTAATTGCGCCATGCCCGGCGTGAGCCCGAGTAATTCAAAGAGCTCTTTGAGGGCTGGGAGGTTCCAATCCTTGGGTTGTTCGAGATGCTTGAACTGGGTCAGTTGTTCGATGCTGGTCGTGGCTAATTGAGCGAGGTTTCCGGCATCGAACTTCATGCCAGGGATGGCAAGGACGAGCTCGCCTGCGTAGATGAGTGCAGCGATGACTACCACCGCCCATTCTGGCTCGAGACGGAAACGCTCGGGTGCAAGGTAGTCTATACCGAGCACGTTCTGGATCAGCTCGGATCGATTGACAACCTGGCCTTGGCCTTTCTGCTTGACTGCATCAAGGATGTATTGGGCATACCTGGACTTGTATGGATCAATCCGCTCGCCGTCGAGCAGCTCTAGGGCATCGAGCACCGCGCTTGCTTGCCTTGTAGTTGTACCCTTCTGCCCCGCTATGGCTCGCAGGGCATCCTGCACTGCCTGTGTGCGGTTGGCTCCAGTAATAAGCACTGAAAAGACAGGATATTCGGGAGCCTGATCTTGGAAGTTTGGGCCAAAGCATACGCCCGCAATCGTATTCACCAGGTCACGGAACGTAATTCGTTCTTGTGGTCCAATGCCTGCAAGCTCACGAATAGGTTTCGTACCCACTGGCCAATCAATCAGCGGCTTTGAGCGGCCTTGATAGGTGAGCTCGTATGCATTGAGCATATTATGTTTCAGCCATTGCACAAGTTCCTTCAGCGCCTGGTCTGCTTTGGTTTCGTACACAGACTTGGCATGGCCGGCCGCGGTGGATGCAAGGTCGAGGGCAGCGGCATACGCGCGAAGCTTGGTATCGAATTCTTCATCTCGATGATTCAGATACAAAAAGAGTTCATCTGCTCTCTTTTCGTCTTTAAAGGGTGGCGGATCAAAGGGCTGAATAAAATATATATAGAAGTCTCTCGGCGGTACTGCGGTAGATCGCTCATTCGGCGCTCCGAAGAATAGGTATCCCAGGCGCGAAGCTTTGTGATCTATCCATTCGATCTCATGCTGCCAGATCTTATAGCCAGTCATATAGGTTTGGTCGGTACATTCCATAACGCGGCGAAGTGCTTCGTAGTAGTAGCGATCGAGCTTTGATGGATCGAGGGTTTCGGCTTTCTTCTCGATGAGTGCGTCATAATCATCGGTCTTTTTTAGATCCAGGTAATACTGGCGATTATCGGGATTGGAGGAAATGAATTGTCCGTTGACAGTCCTGTGGATTTCTCGCAGTACCGTCTCAACATGCGTGAGGAGGTCTGCTGCCGGATCGCCTCCCATATCCTTAATCTCTGACTGAAAAAGGCACAAACCATCACGCAATTCCTCGGCTGTCGCTCCAATAGGAGCATAAATGTCACCCGTTGTCAGTCTATGGATCGACAAGCCATGGATTATGCGAAGGGCCATGGGTTTATAGATGGGACGGGTAAAGGCGTTTTGAATACGTGCTTCGAGCACTTGGCTGCAGTCGATGACCGCTTTGATGTCTTGATTAGATTTGAAAGATGGGTTCTCACTGAGTGTCATCCAATAGCTGTCATACGCGATAAGCCCAGGTCTGTCATTGGGCAGATCCTGGTCCAAGAGCTTTTTTATTTCCAGAGATAAAGTCTTGAGTACTTCGCGCTTTTCCACCACTTTCACCAGCTCAAAGGTATCGATGTAATCAGGATGCACAGGGAAAAGGCGTACGAATTCGTCCATGCGCTCATTCATCCGTTCATAGAATTTGGCAAACGGCGCTAAGTACTCACGGATTTTTTCCTGCTGATCGACCGTTTTCTTAAGGAGGCGCTCAGCCACCACGAACTTGACATCCTTGCGCGCGATGAGCAGTTGCTCAAATCGGTCCTTTACACGGCGGATGCTGTCCGCAACGAAGGAAAACCGAGGGCTGTCAAAAATAGCTTCCTGAACGCCGGCGATAAAGCGGAATCGAAGGTCTTTACAGACCTCACCAATCTCACGCAAGAAATTCAAATCGAGAATAAGTGCTTGGTCGGCACGGGTGCGCAGGTAGTCGAGCAGTTCATCCACCACGAGCAGAAGACCATGATCGGGGTATTTCTGGTGGAACGCGGTCATCATTTCTTCAAATAAGCGCTTGTTGTTGGGCACTTTATCGGATGGTGGAAAGGAATACGATACTCCCATGGCGCTGAGGTGTTCTTCGAGCTGGGCTGTAAGAATATCACGCAGGGACATGGTTGTAGCGCCTATTTCTGTTCGAACCACTTTGAAGCGCCCGCTTATCTTGGCCATGGCACTTGCCACTTTTTCATTCTTCAGGCTCTCTCTGAGATCGGCATTTTCAGCTACCGCAGAAATCACCGACATGAGGTGTGATTTACCGGTGCCATAATTGCCGACAACCAGCAGTCCCTTGTTGTCCATGGGCTGGTCGAATTGCAGTTGCGGTATCACTCCCTGAATCAATCTATCAGCCATCTCATCGGAGAAGACGTAGGTTTGAACCAGCTGTCGGGCTGCATCAGTTTTATCAGCATTCAGCAGTTGTACGACCGATTCGATTGGCTCAAACTGAATCAGTTCTCTGAATTTCATAATTCGATTCTCCTTCCTTTTTTATGTATTATTTTCATGCAATGCTATTCAGGCTCACGAGTACAAAATCTTTTATAGGATAGCGTCTATATTCAGGATGATCCGGCGTTGCATACGAAAGATGTTCTTTGTCGATAGTGCCATTCCATGCGGCAACTATTGTTGTATTCCGCGAGAGCCCCTGCAGAAGGCGCAATGGGTCCTGTTGGAGAGCAATAGCAAAGAGAACTTCAATATTGTCCAGAAGAACCACATCACTGGCAGAGGCGCTGACAATCTCGGCGAGAAGCCGGGGCAGCTGCAAGACACGCTGACGTTCGGTAAGCTCAAGCATACGTTTGGAAAGCTCGAGGTTGACGTTGATCAGGGGAGCTTTTGTGCGCTCATGTACCATCTGAAGCGCTGCGGTTTTTCCGGCACCGGTGGGACCTGCCAGCAATACGAGGCGATAATACAGCTGAGCAGCTTGGCTTATTTTTTCTATAATGTTGTCCGCGATTGGCTCTATCATGCGCGGTCTCCTTGAGAACGATCCCCTTGCAGGCTTTTAGTGTACAGTTATTATCAGTTGCTGTCAAAAACAATTTATTTTGATTTATAAAACCACCGCCTTTGGCGGTGGTGATGTACTGACTGGCTATGCCTGCAGATAGCCAGGAGATAAGATGAAGCTATGGCCAAATGGAAAAGAATTGCACATGTACTCTACGAATGCGGCTATCACATAGTATGGACGCCCCTTTTAGAGGCCAATATTCAAGCCACCTGCTTTGCAGGTGGTTGTTGACTGACTTTGAAATTGAGTAAGGACAGTATTGGATCTATGGACCGATTTTCTGGGAATGAAATTACCGAAAGCCTCGGCATCCATCCGAAAGCCGCAAAAATACGCTTGCGTCGCGCGGGCGTTCAACCTGTAACATATGTGGGACCGACCGCGCTTTATAGCCTTGCTGCGATAGAGGCTATCCGAGAAGTCCGTAGCCGTGGACGGCCGAAAAAGGACAAAATAGCAGAATAATACCCATGATTGATATATCGATAAAGGAATAAGTAAAAATGGATGTTAATAAAATGAACTTGTTTTCTGGTTCAGTAGATGATATAGCCACTGTCGATGTTGATTCATTCTTAATTTCTTTTAGTGAGCTTGAATATTTTGATCTTCAAAACTGGTTATCCCAAAAAGCCAATGACGCCTTAACGGAAAACGATATAAAGGCTAGTGAAATCCTGCGATTTCTCGAAGCCATTTGTTCAATTTGGGGTAATTATGAGAGTACAGTAGAGCCATTTCGCCCAATGGCAATCCTCGATGGGAAAAGAACAATTATTCCAGAGGATCTTACGGATCAGGACCAAAAAGCTCTGGTTCTTATTGCAGATAAAGTAAAACACCCCTTGTTGGCGGCTCGAGTGAATGATTTTGTATGGTATCTCCGTGCGGCTGGCAAAGATTCATATCGATATGCACAAGCTGCAATTCACTTTTATCTTGAAATCGTAAAATCCGTAAACAATGAAGAGAATTTTAGTGAAGGGCTCAACTTCTTAAAACGCGCTTACCTTCTTTCCAAATCCATACGATCAAAAGAAGATAACGAAACATGCATATTTGAATTTGAGCGGTATATAGAAATTGCGATTTCATCTCCAAAGCATAGGAACCTTTCTGATATTTTGTATACCTATTGCTTATTTCACCTTGCCGTCAAACCTGAATCAATGGATTCAATTGAAGGTGTAGCGGATAAAATGGTCATGGCTGGTGAAGGCATTGTGGCAAAAAAACTTTTTCTATCTTTGGCCGAGTTGCGGAAAAACTCAAAGACAGGGAAAGAGTTCAAGTACTATATTAGGAAAGCAGCATTTGCCCTCTATCAAAGCTCACAGACTCGGCTAACTGGCACGTCGCCGAGTATGATGCTTGCGGCATGTGATCTCCAAGATGCTATAGTCCTTCTCCAGCGAGCAGATCATTCAAAGGAGGAGCTCGAAACTTGGAAGGCACAGCTTTGTGAATATGAGGAAAAATCTAATGCTGAGATGCATGAGTTCAGCTTCCCTATTGACCTGAAAGAGCCAATTGAAGCCGCCGTGAAGTATGTATCAGGATATGATTTTAGGACTGCGATAATTCGATTCGCATTTGGCTATCCATTAGTCGATATTGAACATCTGAAGGACGTAGTAAAGGAGACAAGAGAGAATTCAATTATTTCTGATCTATTTCCAATTGCTATTACCGAAGGCAGGACAGGACGTGTACTTGCGAAATCTAGCGGCAATGATAAAAAAGATGAACAACAAGAATATTATCAGATCATTCGACAAGCCTCTGAGTTTGATTGGATGTTTAGAGTCAATGGCTATATTCAGCCCGCTTTATCTACAATCTATTTTGAACATCACCCGAACAATAGTGATATAGCACCCCTTGTGAACTCAAGCCCGTTTATTCCGCCAGGCCATGAGGGAATCTTCCTAAGGGGACTTCTCGCAGGCTTCAATGGTGATTTCCTGATTTCTGCATCTTTGCTATGCCCTCAAATTGAAAATTCGCTTCGGTTCTTACTGGAAAAGAAGGGCGTCACTGCCCGAGCTGTAAATCAAGATGGGACAGAATCATACTGGACACTGGACCGGCTTTTAGATGATGAGACTATTGGTGCGATTCTTGGTGAACGTATGATCTTTGAACTGAAAGGTCACTTGAAAGAAGAGGGGTGGGGCTACAATCTTCGGCATCGAATAGCACATGGGTTTATAGCTTATGATGAATTTTTATCAGCCGAAGCAATAAGCCTCTGGTGGCTTGTCTTACGACTTTGTATACACCCGGAGAAGGTGTGAGACAAAAGTGTGAGATTGACTCTTGACAACTTATACCAAAAAGAATCATATATAGCTAAGAGGTTCGAACTTAAATAATTGCGATACGCTAAGATAGACTAATTCAAGTTAATTCATTATAAAGTAAAGAATTGCTTAAGGTGCTAGTGCCGAGAGGCATGGAAGTTCAAGTCTTCTTCGCCGCATTTCGTTACAAAAAAGTACAATAAGCCTACCCAAAAAAGGGCGGCAAATTATGTTGAAAGGCGAAGTAATACTAAAAGTGATACTCTTGCCTGCTAAAAGAAATGAATTATGCGCCCAAAACATTGCCATTCGATCTCGTCCTAAGGATGATATTTGCCATTAAATCCAAGAAGATTATTGCATTCTGAATGATTCGGCGCTACAGTTCATTCACTCGATCATAGAATTGAAAAGAGGAAAATTGCCAAGAATGACAACAATCGTCCTTTCAGGAGGTGGTGGTACTAGGCTATGGCCGCTTTCGAGACAAGCTCTTCCAAAACAGTATTGCGACCTTTTAAACGGGCCAACGCTTTTCGAGCGCACAATTAAGCGAAATATCAAGTTTTCTGACAACCTCATAGTAGCAATCAATGTCTCGCATTTCGATATAGCAAAAAGCCAGTTGGAAAAAGTTTGTCCTCATAAAAGCGCTCGCTTTATCCTCGAGCCTTGTGGTCGCAACACAGCGCCTGCGATTACCTTAGCTTGTCTAGCGCTCGATCCTGATGAGCTTGTGCTTGTTGTACCTTCTGATCATATTATACTCGATGAAGAAGCTTATGAAGATGCGGTTAATAGAGCTCTTGTAGCCGCAAGCCTTGGCTATCTTGTAACTTTTGGGCTAAAGCCAGAATACGCTGAGACAGGTTATGGCTACATCGAAGTAGACAGCGATGAAGAGGCTGCAGAGAAAGAGTTCCATCATGTACGCGCTTTTAAAGAGAAACCTGACAGAGCCACTGCTGAAGCATACATTGCAACAGGAAGATATTATTGGAATTCGGGAATGTTTGCATTTCTAGCTGGCAAATACCTTAATGAGCTAGGCAAGACGGCAGCAGAGATACTTATGGCTTCAGAAAAAGCCTGGAAGATAGCTCGAAGATCTATCTTGCCAGGAGGCATTGGAGAAGTAATAACCATTCCTCAAGAAGAAATGTTTTTAATTCCTGCAGAATCAATAGACTATGCGGTCATGGAAAAAAGCCAGAATGTTGCAGTAGTGCCTTGTTCTTTTGGTTGGAGCGACCTTGGAAGCTGGGATGCTATCTGGAATATCCGAGAGAAAAGCGGCATAGAAGCTATAGAAGAACCATCGATTATTTCTGTTGATTCAAAGAGAAATCTTATTATAGGCTCTGAGCGTTTAGTTGCCCTTGTTGATATTGAGGACCTCATTGTGGTCGATACTCCCGATGCTCTTATGATTTCAAGACGGGGTTCGAGTCAAGAGGTGAAGAAAATTGTCGAGATATTAAAAGAGAAAGGGAAGACTCATCTCTTGTAGAAGAATTTCCGAAATAGATACTACTATAGATAATTATCTAACTATTTATTTTGCTAACAATAAATTCTTACACAATAAATAATCTTTTGTATATTGACTTCTCAGAAAGCTTCCTTCAAAATAAGGAAAATATATGAGCAGAGAACGTCTTTTTGCGGATAAGAAAGATATTATTAACGCTGCAATAGAACTTCTAAGCGACAAAGGATATGAGAGTTTTTCTACACGAAGTCTTGCAGCGAGGCTTGGTGTATCTCCCATGACGCTCTATAATTACTTTTCTAATAGGGAAGAGATTATCCAAGCTGCGATTGAAGCTGCCTACGAAAGAATATTCGAAGAATTCTATAATGATCTTTCATCATTTTTTGAAAAAGACTCTTTCTGTCCTCTCTTAGGCTTTATAGAAATGGGCAAAAAATTGCTATTGTTTTCTCGTGAACAGCCCAAGATATATGCGCTTGTATTCATAATGAATATCATGCCGTATCACGAACAGCCCAGTGTGCAGAGACTTTTTAGCATTACTTTATCAAAGGTTAAGGATCGTTTAACTGCAGAAGAAATCGGGCAGGATCTTCAGAATCATATTTACCTTTTTATGCTACTTGTCTTGTCTCTGGTACAGAATGTTTACAATGGGAATGACTCTCACGATATAAATGCTTTCGAAGGCAATATCCAGATTGCATATGATCGACTTCTAAAACCTTTTGAAAAATTCTTTTCTTTCTCAAATTCGACTATTCGATGATATTGATTTTTATTGAACAAGTAACTCAATGCTTACCTATATCTAAGGTTTCTATCTAAACATATAATAAACAAGGAGGAGATCATGAGCACAGCTCAAAAGAAAAAAAATTTTCTTATTATCATTTCTACCCTCTTCGGATTGGTTATTTGGTCTTTTATCGCCGTTGCCGCTGGCGCTCAATCAGCGCCTAGCCACAGCATTCAGGTTAACGGTCAAGCGCTGATGTATGTAGAGCCGGATGTGGCAAATTTGAGTCTCGGGATTGAGATACAAGCCGATAGCGCTGCAAATGCTCAAGAGCAACTTCGATATCAAGCCTCCATGGTTCTAGATGCTTTATCGCGGGAAGGCATCCAACGATCTAAGATGAAGACAAGTTCTTACCGCATTTCGCCGGTATATAGCACGGAAACAGGCAAAGAAAATTACATTGAAGGTTACAAAGCTGAGACAAGCATTTCAGTGGAAATTTCTGATCTGGAATCTTTGGCCATGATCATCGACAAAGCAATAGCAGCTGGAGCTAATGTTGTACGATCAGTCTCTTATGATCGTAGAGATCTAGAAGCATTTAAGGCTCAACTCATCAAGTCAGCTTGTTTGGAGGCCAGCTCAAAGGCCGAGGTTGGTGCTAGCGCATTGGGCTTGAGATTGGGAGCTCCTATAAGAGTCAGCATACAGGATAGGTTCTCTGCGCTAGATACTGGGAATATGGTTATGAAGGCGGCGGCCTTCGGCTCAGAGTCTATAAGTCCAGGAGAGATTGAAATCAGCGTTACAGTGTCTGCTGAATTCGAGCTCATAGTGGAATAGCAAAGCCATTGCAAAGAAATGCGCTTTTATCCCAGTCATAAGACATTCGATTGACAGAAAGCTATAGTCGTGTATCAATATTATTTATGAATGAGAAAATTGGAGTTATCGATAGCGGCATGGGCGGGCTCACAGTTGTTCGGAGCCTTTTCTTAAGAAATGTACCAGCTGATATCGTCTATATTGGCGATAATGCTAATGTGCCTTATGGCAATAGACCATTGGATGAAATAGTAGAGCTCACTTTACACATGCTAGAAGTCCTTTCGGAACGCAATATTCGAATCGTGGCGATTGCGTGCAACACTATTTCTGCTACGATAGATCGCTTGAAGCTATTTGGCGAATTTTCGATAGTCGATATTATCTCTCCGGCAGCGCGATATCTCGCTACCTGCGGGGAATCGGATATAGGCCTATTTGGCACGGAGTTCACTATCGGCTCAGGCTTACATGCAAAATTGGCAAGCGATCTTAATCCTGCCGTGCGCATTCATGGAGTACCAAGCCGAAGGCTAGCTGCGCTTATCGATGAATCAATAGAGGACGAATCAGCCATCAGAGAGGAGATCTCATCGATGCTTGCGCAGCTTGTAGCGCTTCATCCGGTACATAAGGTGCTTCTTGGCTGCACGCATTATCCCATTGTTATGGACTTATTCAAGTCTCTGGCGCCAGAGATGGAATTTATCGATCCTGCCGATTTGCAAGCCAAAGCTGTAGTCGAGCTGTTAAAGAAAGCAGACTGGCAATCCAATTTGATAAAAAATGGAAGCATTGAAAATGCAGAACAAGCCGAGGGAATCCTTTTTGATGAATTAGTAAGACCTTCTCTAGAAATCATAACTTCGGGGACAGAGGAAGCGTATCGCACTATGCTGAACAAATTAGGAATTCCGGAGGCTCGCAGAATAGAACATCTTATCTAAGGGCAGGAAGGCCTATGGAAATCGAACGGATCGATCCGTTCTCATATCTGATTCCTATACGAGAAGGAATGCATGTTCCTGCTCGCATCTATGCCTCCGAATCGCTTTTCGACCTTCTTCGTGAAGATAAATCCATAGAACAATTAGTAAATGTAGCTCGACAGCCTGGCATAGTAAAACAAGCGCTTGGGATGCCTGATATGCATCAGGGTTTTGCTTTTCCGATAGGCGGTGTGGCTGCCTTCGACATAAATGAAGGCATTGTATCGCCCGGCGGTGTGGGATTCGACATAAACTGCGGCGTAAGAGTAATTCTTACTTCTTTAGATGAGGAAATGGTCCGTCCGAGACTCGAATCTATCGGCAAGAAGCTTTTCGCTCATGTACCATCAGGGGTAGGTTCGAAAGGCATGTTGAGGGTATCTGCTAAAGAAGCTCGGAAAGCGATGGACAACGGACTGAGATGGACTTTGGCTAAGGGATTTGCGGAAGATTCCGACCTCGAATCTGTTGAAAGCGGAGGATATCTAGAAGAAG
>MWDY01000302.1 GCA_002070755.1 Spirochaetes bacterium ADurb.Bin110
GGCGACTTAGCGACTTTTTCAACATGATCTAAATCACTAGTTCTTCTTGTAGAAGAGCTCGAAAGGCTCGCCACCGGCCTCTTTCGCGAGGTTTTCAAATCTGGTTTCCGGGCGCCATTGTTGATGAGGTGCGAAGCTCTCGTATACATTTTCGAGTACCGAACAAGCATCTAGTGAGTCTTTAGCAAAACAAGCGTACTCTTCTATATCAGTTACGCAATAAAGATAACCTCCCTGCATAAGTTTTTGAGCCATAAGGCAAACGATTGGATACTGCATGAGTCTGCGTTTATGGTGTCGTTTTTTTGGCCAGGGATCAGGATAAAAAACATGGATGCCAGCCAGGCTTGCAGGCGCTATCATGTGCTTCAGTACAGTGATAGCGTCTTGTTGCAATATGCGTACATTCTCTATCTCATGAAGTTCAAGGTCCATTATAAGCCTTCCTACGCCAGGCGCATAAACTTCAATTCCAAGATAGTTGAATTCAGGTCTTTCTTGAGCAATCTGCCATGTTGCTTGTCCGGATCCAAAGCCAATCTCTAAGATTATTGGTTTAATCTGTGGAAACAATGTATCTGAAACCAGGAATTTTTCCGAATAGGGAATGATATATTTTGGTCCTAATAATTCTATAGCTCTTCGTTGTCCTTCGGTAATTCTTCCAGATCTTTTCACAAAAGAATGAATGCTTCCATCAATAAGGCCAATTCCTTGGCTCATCGATTGGTATTGCTTAAATTTTTTGCCTTGGCACTTTTCTTCCGTTTCAGGTCTTGACATTAAGGAAGCTCCTGATAGATTCGCAGAGGCTATCGAAATCCAAACACTCTATGTTCTTCCGCTGAGCTAGAATCCTAAGATTATACGGGCCTTTAGCCGAATTAGCAAATATAGCGAGTGGAATATGTTTTCGCTCAGCATACGTATACTGGGCTAGAGTTTTTTTCTCCTCAGGGAATACCTCGCAAGAAAAGCCAACATCTCTAAGATGGGCTGCAAGCGCATGAAGCTCTGATATCGCGACTCTTTCTGCATTTCCTTTTTCTTGATTCATTATGAGCACTTGAGTCGATATTATTGAGTCGTCTATTTTGCCTATTGTCTCTAAAGCTGCAATTAGTCTATCTAAACCAATTGAAGCTCCAACTCCAGGCATTTTTCTTTCGGTATATAGGCTTGCGAGTTCATCGTATCTTCCTCCAGAGCACACAGAGCCAATTTCTGGCAGAGCTCCAAGCGATGTCTCTACAACCATTCCAGTGTAATAATCCAGCCCGCGGGTGATGCTCGGATCGAGCACTATCCGATTATCGAAGCCTGCCGCAGCCACACATTCCATGATTTCCAGCAGGCGACTTCTTGCTGATTGAGCATAAGCATCATTTGTATTGCAAAAACCTATCATTTTTTCTAAAGTTGCTTCGAAGCTGTCTTCTTTTTTGATAAAAGAGAGAATATCGTCTGCCAGTACCAAGCCAACCAGCTTCGAAAGCTTTTCAAAAGTATTCTTAAATCCAATCTTTTCAAGTTTGTCTACAGTCCTAAGAATTTCAGCAGACTTATCCAGGGCGCCAATATGCGCTAGAAATCTATTGAAAAGCGCGCGGTGATTGATCCGGAGCAAAAATTCTCCGACATCGAGCACCAGCATCGCTTTTGCTGCTGTAAGCAGAATATCTGCATCTGCAGAACTTGAATCTGTACCTACGATATCGAAATCGCATTGCATGAATTCCCGATATCGTCCACGCTGAGTATTCTCTCCGCGCCAAACCTTTGCTATGTGGTATCTCCTAAAGGGTAAGTACAGTTCTTCGACATGTTCTGCCATAAATCGTGCAAAAGGCACTGTCAAATCGAAACGCATGGCTATATCTCGGTTACCATGATCAAGAAAGCGGTATACTTGCTTATCTGTTTCTCCGCCTCCTTTTCCAAGTAAGATATCGGCATATTCGAGGACAGGGGTATCTATAGGTACAAAACCGAATAGCGCAAAGACTTGCTCCAGTTTATTTACGAGAGAGGAGCGAGTTATCTCCGCATCAGGAAGAAAATCGCGAAAACCCTTTAACACTCTTGGCTTAATGATAGGCATTAACCAGCTCCCTCGATATAGATTTGAACAATATCGCAATGAAAAGTTAAGCAATTATGAAAATAATTCGCAATGGATGCAAGAGGGCTAATTGTGCGCAAAAAAGATATAGGCAAATGGTCTGTGCGGGTGCACGACAAATTTGTGCAAAGATAGCTAAGCAGCAGGTCTGTGCTTGTCCTTTGCATTCATTTGTGATATATAAATAAGGCCCTCTTTATCCGGTTCTTTCAGCCGGATCATCAGCACTCGTATGAGTGCATATGTCCACAGGGAGGATTAGATGAGACAGTATGAACTGGTCACTGTGCTGAACTCAGAAGAAGAAGAATTCAAGGCCGGCAAACAGGCAATCGCTGATCTGCTTTCGCAGTATAAGGCTATTGATGTTAAAGAAGAAGATATGGGAGATAGGCCGCTCGCATATCCAATCAAGAAAAAGACACGCGCTCATTATGTGCTCTATCGAATGAGTTTTGACCCTGTTTCTATTGCTTCGCTTGAGCGCGCAATAAAGCTAAACCCTTTGGTATTGAAACACTTGGTCGTAAAAACTGAAGAATAAGGCCATGTCCCACAAGGACTAAAGGAGTATATTGTGAGCGATATCAATGTAGTAGTGTTAGTTGGGCGTCTTACCCGCGATAGTGAATTGAAATATACACCATCTGGGCTTCCAATATGCCGTTTTTCCATTGCAGTGAACCGCTCTAAGAAGCAAGATGATCAATGGGTCGATGAGCCGCATTATTTTGATATTGAGTTTTATGGGAAAAGCGCAGAAGGGCTAAGCAGATATCTTCTCAAAGGCCGACAGGTCGCTGTTCAGGGCGAACTTCGCCAAGATAGGTGGGAAAAAGATGGCCAACAGCGCTCAAAAGTCGTTATTGTCGCCGGAACTATTCGACCATTGGGAGCTCCCCCTCAAAATAGCGGTGAAATGGGTAGCAGAAGATATGCAGCAGATACTATTCCATCAAAGACAGAATCTGCCAATAATCAGATGCCTATTCCTCCGGCAATCGACGAGTTTACTGATGATATTCCATTTTGACAGGAGATTAATATGGATGAAGTAAGAGATATCGATGAATCAAGAGCTTCGAATGCAGAAGCGGATCAACAAGAATTACACAGAGATCAGGATGACAGGAATGGCGTTCGCAAAGGGAAGGGCTTTTTTCGTAAAAAAGTCTGTCGCTTCTGCACTCAGAATGTAAAGATCGATTACAAAGACGCCGAGCTTCTTAGGCGTTATACTACTGAACGCGGAAAGATTCTTCCTAGACGCATTACCGGTACTTGTTCAAAGCACCAGCGTATGCTAGCAGTTAATATCAAGAGGGCTAGAGCCCTTGGGCTACTTCCCTATGTCATAAAATAGCCTAGCGTTTGGAATCTGATCCAAAGAGCGAGCGACATTGATGGAAGCATCTCAGAGCATAAAGTCAGCATCGTCTGGCAAGTATTCATGGCGTGTCTTTATTCCATTTGGACTTTTATCTGGATTCCTATATGCAAGCGGTTTTCTTGCATTCGCATTTCTAATTCCAATTCAATATGTATTTCGAAAGGAGAACAAAAAAGAGGGTTTGCTCTCCATGCTAGTATCACTCTTGATAGTAGCAGTAATAAGTGCAATTGAACTTTCTAGGATGGGTTGGAAGGAGCTACCCATGTTGCTTCAGACTCTAATGCTGCCAGCATTGCTTCTAGCAACAATAGGAGCCATGAATCTATTCAAGGGTGATGCCTGGATAAAAATCATAGCTGCCACAGTAGTTCTCTCTATGCTTTTTGCTTATATTTTTAGTATTAGTCTAGGCACGCCAGAAATACAGAGGTCGATGGCAGATATAATAGCCAAGCTTCTAAATTCATCAGGCATTCAGAATCTAGATGCATCAGTTATCGAACAGAACTATGTTATACCTGCAGTATCGATCATAATGAGGCTCTTTGGTGCAGCATCGTGGTTGTTGCTTTCAGGTAGCTGGCATATAGGCAATAGTCTTGCATCTGGTAGATCATCCAAGCAAGAAGGAGAAACAAAGAAGAAGGCATTTGTATTCAATGTGCCTTCATGGCTTCTCTGGCCAAGCATTTTAGCTTGGCTTGCTCTGCTCTGTGTGCTTTATGGGAATATAAGAGGAATCTTTGCCATAATTGCCTGGAATGTCTCTCTTGCTGCTGCTTGTTGGTACGCATTTCAGGGCTTTAGCCTAATTTCCCATTTTTTTCAATCTAGAAATATGCCGCGCATAACTAGCTTATTATTGGTTTTGCTCGTCATACTCATGTTTTTCGAATCTAGGATCAGGATTGCCGTTGCAATTCTGGCGCCGATGCTCGGTGTATCGGAAGTGTGGTTGCAATATCGAATACATAAAGGAGCCTGAACATGAAAGTTATATTAAATCAGGACATACCCAATTTGGGTGAAATTGGAGACATCAAGGAAGTTGCGTCAGGATATGCGCGCAATTATCTTTTACCAAAAAAGATGGTCATGGTTTACAATGAAAAGACCGAAGCAATGTTTTTGAAGCGACAAGCGGAGATTCAGGCTATAAAGGAGCAGAAAAGGCTTTCTTCTCGCTCTCTAAAAGAGAGAATAGAGTCAGAACCTCTTGTCATCTCGATGCCTGCAGGTAAAAATGGAAAGCTGTATGGTGCAGTTACTAGCCACACTATTGCAGAAGAGCTCTTGAAAAAGAATATAGAGGTCGATAGAAAGAGAATCGAAGTGCCCGATCGCTCGATAAAATCTGTCGGCAACTATAAGATACTGATTAGGCTGTATGAAAAAGATGAAGCCATTCTTCACTGCAATATAGAAGCTCAAGCATCAGCGAGTACAGAGGAGAAAAAGCCTTCCGAAGAAGTAGGCAAAAAGCGTAGAAGCCGCAGGCAACGTACAGAATCTGAGCCAGCCAGCCCTGAAGAGCAGGCAGCGGCTTTCGAGGCAGCCGTAAATCGTGGTCAGCTGGGCTGATCTAGTATTTACCCATTTAAGAGGGTAGGGTATATATAGAGGATTTTTAGATGGCAGGCCCATCGCTTAAAGACAAGCTACCGCTATATAATGGAGACGCTGAACAGGCATGCTTAGGCGCTCTTCTTTTAGACCCCGAATCGATAAACTCTGTTTTAAGATACCTGCGTCCTGATAGCTTCTATGATTCAGCCAACCAGGAAGTATTTGAAGCGCTTCTTGCCATGCATGAAAAGGGGCAGAAACCAGATCTTATAACTCTCTCAGAGGAGCTGCGAAGTCGAGGTAGCCTTGAGAGGATCGGGGGGAGTGCTTATATTGCCAGTCTGGCCTCATTTACTCCTTCGGCAGCGAATATCGAATACTATGCGAAAATTGTGCAAGAAATGGCCACTAGGCGGCGCCTAATACACCTTTCCGCCGAAACTGCAGCCATGGCACACGAGGAAACCAAGGATATCGATGCAGTTCTAGATGAGATACAAGCCAAAATATTTGAGATATCGCAGAATCGTAGGACTGCTGACTATCACTCCGCCAAAGAGATTGTAACAGAGACAATGCTGCTCATAGAGAAGCTCAGCACTGACCCCAGCGCTTTTACGGGTATACCTTCTGGACTTTCCGATCTCGATGCATTGACAAATGGTCTTCAGAAATCTGAATTCATTGTTATAGGTGCTAGGCCTTCGGTAGGAAAGACAGCCTTGGCTCTTACAATGGCAGCGCACGCCTCGATTAATCTCAAAATTCCGGTTGCATTTTTTTCTTTGGAGATGTCGGAATCAGCCATCATGCTGAGGCTTATTGCTTCTGAAGCAAGGATTCCTGCTGACCGCATAAGAACAGGCCGAATAAAGACCACCGACTATGATGGCCTTATGGAGGCAGCCTCGAGAATCTATGAAGCTCCCCTCTACATTGTAGATCTGCCAAACATGAAACTCCTTGAACTCAGGACCATGGCGCGCAGGCTTGTGCTCGAACGAGGGGTCAAGATAATATTCATCGACTATCTTACTCTAGTAACTCACGAAAACTCCGATTTGCCTCGATGGGAACAGATAGCAGCAATCTCGCGGTCACTCAAGGCTCTCGCTAGAGAACTCGATATCCCAATCGTAGCTCTTTCGCAGCTAAAACGCGAAGCAGAGGGAAAACAGCCAACTCTTGCTGATTTGCGTGAATCAGGGTCGATCGAACAAGATGCGGATCTCATAATTTTTCTTCATAGAGATCGAGAAATCTCCAAGACCTATGAGACACAGTCCGATCAAATCGAAACAGATATCATTGTTGCTAAGCAGCGCAATGGACCAACAGGTAAGGCTCCGGCCTGGTTCAAGAGCAGCTATGCAAAATTTGTGAACATGGAGCGCAGAGATCGCGCTTAAGGAAGTGTCGATTTTCCATAGCAGCAAGCAAGAACTTTTTCAAATATTACGCCCTAAAGAGCTTATCTTTGGATTATTTCCATGAGCCGAACCCTCATTTACCCAAAAAGAAAAAAATATCACTCATTGTGGCTACAAGAAATAGCAAAAGAATAGAAGCCGCCCCAATGAACTGATATCGATAAAGCGACTTGGCATTAATTGGGCGTCTTCTAATAAGCTCTATAAAATAGATAAGGATACGACCACCATCTAATGCAGGAAGCGGAAGAAGATTCATAATGGCAAGCCCAATCGATATAAAAGCCAGAAAATCAAGAATTGGTACAAGCCCAGCAAGACCCTCAGCCTTTATTTGTTCAGATGCAGCGGTCCCAATTAGGTATGTCAGCCTGGCTGGCCCGGAGATGGCTTTGAAGACATTTACACCGCGAAAAAGAAGTCCTATGCTTTTTATTTCTAATGAAAGAGTGGAGAGGGTTTCTTCTACTCCCATCGAAATAGCCTCTGGTAGCGATTTGGCTTTTTCCGTTCTCAAGATACCTTCGAATCTAAGGCCTGTCTCTTCAAGAGATTTTGCCACAATGACCATTGAGAGAGTCTGATTTCCACGCTTTACCTTGAGACTTACAGAGCCATTTGCATTGTTGAATACCTGCATAAGATCTATTGTATTTAAGATGATTTTTCCATTTGCTTCGATAATCATGTCACCTGGATGAAGATCTGCAATTGCTGCAGGGCTCTTCTCTTGCACTGATTCTATAATAGGATCTATCCAAGCATATACGCCAATTACACCAACACCCGAATTTGGATCAAGCCGGGGAGTTATTAGAAGCGAATGGGTTTCACCATTTCTTAAGACTTCAACAGACATGGTCTTCCCAGGATTAGTAGCGATGATCTCTTGGAGATCGCTGTAATCCCTTATTGGCTTACCATCGATTGAGATAATCTCATCGCCTGTCTTAAGGCCTGCAATATCCGCTGGATTGGGCATTTCACCTTGAAGAGTGGACCCTATTTCGCTCGAAAGAATGATTCTATTTGGCGCTGTTACAATTGTAGTTCCTATAGATACGGCCAAAATAAAAATAAAAGCAGCGAAAAGTACACTGAAGAGGGGTCCAGCAGAGGCAATGAAGATACGCTTCAATGGAGAGGCCGAAAAAAAACTACCTTTTTCTGAAGGGATGTATTGGAGATTTTGATCTAGCGCTGCTTGGAATCCCTCTTCTCCCTTTAGTTTGCAATATCCTCCTATAGGGAAGGCGCAAAGTTTCCATTCTGTCTTTTTGCCCTTGTGAGAAAGTATTGATGGTCCCCAACCCACAGAAAAGGTCTCTACCTCTATACCAGCCAAGCGAGCAAAGACAAAGTGGCCAAATTCATGAAATATAACGACTATAGAAAGGCCAATAAGGCCTAAGATAATGCTTATCATCCAATATTCTCCGAGAGATGGGCGGCAATTTTGCGCGCTTTGATATCTATATCGAATATATCCTCGAATGATTCGATAGGCAAATTCCAGTCTCGTTCGAGTACCTTTGCGACCAGGTTGGCAATGTCGGTGAATCTGATTTTTCCATTATCGAAGCATTCTACTGCGATTTCATTGGCTGCATTGAACACAATGCACTGAGCTTCTCCCTCGTCGATAGCCTGGCGTGCAATCCAGAGCATAGGATATCGCTCTCGCGTGGGTTCGTAGAAATCGAGACTCATACCTGCCAAGTCTGCAAAACCAAAGGAAGCCTGCATACTGTCTGGCCAATATAGCGCCATTTGTATTGGTAAGTGCATATCAGGTTTTGAGATTTGGGCGTAAATAGCTCCTTCGATTGTACGAACCATTGCGTGGACATAGCTTTGAGGATGAATAAGCACCTTGATTTGCTCTTGAGGCATGTCGAAAAACCTAGAAGCCTCGATCAACTCTAGCCCTTTATTGGCCATTGTTGCAGAGTCAATGCTGATTTTTCTTCCCATCTGCCATATAGGGTGCTTGCAGGCTTCGTCTGCTGTAACAGTATCAAGCAATTCAAGAGGAAGAGAATAGAATGGTCCGCCCGATGCGGTGATTATAAGTTCGGAGACAATGCTTTTGCCAAATCTCTGAACAATTTGGAAAATTCCTGCATGCTCAGAATCTACAGGTATGATCTGGCATCGATTTTCTTGGGCAATGCTTTTTAGAAGTCTATAGCCCATGACAATCGATTCCTTATTTGCAAGGGCTAAGTTTTTTCCACTCTGCAATGCTAGAATTGATGCTGATAGCCCAGATGCTCCTGCGATCCCGTTTACGACTATTTCTGCTTCCGTTTCCGAAAGAAGATGTGCTATTGCATCGATGCCATTCCAGTCCATTTCTTTAGGAGCGATAGATGTGTTGCTTGTCCAAGCTCCTTTAGCTTGCGGGAATTCTCTCTTGAGCTTTGCGGCAACGATGCTGTTGCTATGGATAGAAAAACCAACAAGCTCGAGCTTGTTCTCAGAATCTGCGCTCTTTCGAATCACCTCGAGAGTCTGTCTGCCGATAGAACCGGAAGCCCCTAGTACGATGACACGCTTCAGCTTTCTGCCTCCAATACCCTTGCCTCTATAGATTAAACAAATGAAATGCAAAAGAAAAAGCAACAAAAAAAGGAGCACTAAAGTATAGACTATCAAATGAGTCCAAAATTCCTCCTCTTCCTGGTACGATAGAGCCTGAATTCTTCATTCCTGCTGATCTCTTGAGAGCGCTTTCAAAGAGGTCGCCTACGATCACAAAGAATGCCATTCCCAACCCAAGAGAAAGGCTCAATAGTATATATGAGGCTCCAGAAGGCTTCCAAGCACCAGCCATTGGTCCTAATCCTATAAAAGCAGAGACTATCGATCCAATCGTGCCTCCTATAAAACCCGCAATACTCTTGTTTGGTGACACATCTAGAAGGTTTCTTTTCCTGGCAAGGTATTTGCCAAAAAGCCATGCAAGGCTGTCGTTTCCAAATGTAAGCATGGCAAAGGTGATTATCGTATATTGTGAATTAGGAAACCCAGAAACAATGAATATCAGAAATCCTGGAAGAAGCGCCGTATAAAAATTAATAAGCACGATTGATGCTGCTTTCTTGATAAGATCTGGAAATGAATTCTTTTTTTGGAATACAATCGGAACCAGCATCAGTATCAAGCAGAATGACCAAGCAATAAACAAGACAAATGCAGTCTCTAGGGGTGATCGCGAGAAAATACATGATATATATGTCAATGCTGATGGAATTAAGCCAATGAAGGTTACCAAATCTCCTGAATCTGGCAAAGCAGCTCTAGTTAGCATATTTCGTAATTCTTTAGATGAAAGGAATTGTACAGCGAGAAGAATTCCTGAAATGATTATATAATGGGCAAATTGAAGGAAAAAAAGTGAAAGAATGAGTAAAGGAATACCTACAAAAAACAGAAGAAGCCTTGCCCTTGTATTCTCATTCACCGTGCATCTCCAAAACGCCTTTCGCGGTGCGCATAGTCGATAAGAGCAATATGAAGATCTTCTGGAGTAAAATCAGGCCAATATTTTGGCGAAAAGTATAGTTCGCTATAAGCAGATTGCCATAATAGAAAATTGGATAGCCTCATCTCGCCACCTGTTCTGATGATGAGATCAGGATCAGGTATATCTGGATGATCGAGGTATCGCATAACTGTCGATTCCTCTATCGGTTCTTTGTCACCATTTGCCTGACTTGCTAGAATGCGCTGCATCGCTCGGACTACTTCGTCTCTACCTCCATAGTTGATCGCTAGGTTGACTGTCAATGAATGGTAATGAGCTGTATTCTCAATTGCCTTATCGATTTCGGAAAGCACATTATCTTGTAGCCCACTTCGTTCACCAGAGTGCACAATGCGTATCTCATTTTCTCGATAGAAATCCAACTCTTTGGTGATATGAGCTCGAATAAGTGACATAAGAAATCCAACTTCCTGTTCGGTGCGTTTCCAATTCTCTGTGGAAAAAACAAATAAGGAGAGAAACTTAATCCCTTCTTTCCGTGAGGCGAGTACTATACGTTTCGCTGTCTCTAATCCTTCCTTGTGCCCTTCTGTCCGAGCAAGGCCTCTCTGTGTTGCCCATCGACCATTGCCATCCATAATGATGGCAACATGAGAAGGCATGCAGTTCTCTTTCATTTCAAAGAATCCTTAGACTTCCATTATTTCTCTTTCTTTCATTTCGAGAATTCTGGCGATTTGGGCAATGTAATCATCAGTCATTTTTTGGAGCTCTGCTTCTTCTTTCTTGAGAGCATCTTCAGCAACACCTCCTGCGTTCTGCTGCTTTTTGAGCTCTTCTAGAGCATCGCGTCTTATATTTCTGATTGCTACACGCGCCTGTTCGGCGATACTGCGGGCTGTCTTAACAAGCTCTTTTCTTCTCTGTTCAGTTAGAGGAGGAATGGCTATTCTAAGAACTTTCCCATCATTAGAGGGATTAAGACCTAAATCCGACTTGAGGATAGCCTTTTCGATTTCGCTGAATAAGGAGCGGTCCCATGGCTGAATAACTATGAGACGAGCTTCGGGAACCGAAATTGTCGCAACCTGGGAAAGAGGCGTTTTCTGACCATAGTAGTCGACTCTAACCTTGTCGAGAAGAACAGGGGACGCTCTGCCTGTACGTATGCTATTGAGCTCATCTTGAAATGCAGCGATTGTCTTCTTCATCTTTTCTTCATGGGCAGCTTTATTCGATTCCATATCTCCTTCCTTGATGTGCTATTCTGCAGGTACGGTAGGGCGATATCAATGGATCGCCCTTTTATGACCGGCATTGGTGGGGCATATTCAATCTTGTCCGACTTTTGCAAAATAATAGTCGATAATTTCGAGCTGATAGCCTGTTTCCTTGGAAACCTGAGCCAAAACATCTGCGACAGATGACTTCTCGTCTCTTACGAAGCCCTGGTTTAGGAGACAGACTTCGGCAAGAAGCTTCTTGAGCTTTCCAGATAAAATGCCTTCAAGGACCTTTTCGGGTTTGCTCTTTAACTTTTCGTCGAGCTCGAGCTGTTTTTGGAAGACTTCTTTCTGTTCTGCGATCCAGGCAGCGGGAACTTTTGATTTGTCGAGGAACATAGGGTTGAAGGCTGCCACATGTAGAGCTATGTCATGTATAAAGCCAGCGATCTTCTCATTCTCGAAAGCCTTAGGGTTATTCGCTCTAAATTTTACTACAACACCAATTCTGCCTTCGCCATGTAGATAGGCATGGAGGGTTTCGTTTTCTTCTGCATAGAAATAAACAACGCGCCTCAGCGCAATATTTTCCTTTATGAGCGAAGCTATTTCCTTTACAATTGTCTCTAGGCTGTCATTTGTACTGGATGCTTTCTGTGATAAGGCACTTTCTGCGATTCTTGTGCCCGCTGCTATAAAATCCTTATTCCTAGCGACAAAGTCCGTCTCACAAGCCAGCTCGATAAGTTCCAATTCCTTCGCATTTTGAGCTATGAAGATCCGACCTTCATTCGTTGCACGGCTAGCTCGCTTTTCGATTCCAGCAATTCCCCATTCGCGTAATAGCTTTTCTGCTGCAGAAAAATCGCCATGAGCTTCCATGAGCGCTTTCTTACAATCCATCATGCCCGCGCCAGTTTTTTCGCGCAGAGCTTTTACTTCACTTGCTTTTATTTCCACAATCTATTCTCCTCAATTTTCTCAATTTTCAATTCTCATCATAAAGGCGATCTTCATCAATTATAGGTTGTCCGACTTCCTGCTGCTCATCTGCTTCTTTGTTGCTCTGACTGGAGGATTCGGCATAATTCTCTAGATCGATCTCAACCTCATCTTCTTCTAGTTTTTGAGGAACGACTAGCTCTTGCTCCTCTTCAGGAGGCAGAGTCTCGATTATCTTTAAGCCTTCGGAAGCGCCTGCCTCAATTACCGCATTTGCTATGATCTGAGTGAAAAGGCTAATAGATCGAATAGCGTCGTCATTGCCTGGAATTGGATAGGTAATGCCTTCCGGATTACAGTTGGTATCGACTATTGCCACAATAGGAATGCCGAGGCGCTGAGCCTCCGCAACCGCGATTGCCTCTTTGCGCGTATCCACAACAAAAAGGATACCTGGTAAGCTTGTCATCTCCTTTATTCCGCCGAGGTTTTTCTCAAGCTTTGCCTTTTCTTTTTGAAGACTTGCGATTTCCTTTTTGGTAAGACTGTTGAAAGTTCCGTCTACTTCCATACGCTCAATTTTTTTGAGCCTCTGAACAGATTTTCTTATGGTGGAAAAGTTTGTTAACATGCCACCTAGCCAGCGATTGTTTACATAGAATTGCTCGCAGCGCTCGGCTTCTTTTTGTATGGCTGCTTGGGCTTGTTTCTTTGTTCCGACAAATAGCACGGATTTCCCAGAACTGGCTACATTCTGCACTGCATCATAGGCTTCTTTTATGGCCTGGATGGTTTTTTGCAGATCTATGATGTGAATACCATTGCGCTCCGCGAAAATGTATTTTTTCATACGCGGATCCCAGCGCTTGACCTGGTGTCCAAAGTGTACACCTGATTCAAGCAGATTCTTCATGGTCACTACTGCCACGTAGACCTCCCACTACCGGAATAGATTCCGGTTCCCTTCCTTATATCTCGTCCTGCTCTCTACTAGAAAGCTAGGCGGAAAATGCCCAGCACTTAAAAGGCTGGATTGTCGATAATTTGGGTTTCTCCTTGTTAAGGATCCAAATACCCCGACGCACGGAGAATGCCATATAATTCATGAATTGGCAAGCCCATTACGCCTGAGGATGAACCTCTTATTTCTTCTATAAAGCATGAGCCAATTTCCTGGATTCGGTATGCTCCTGCTGCTCCGCGCCATTCCCCAAAATCAATATACCATGATATTTCTTCAGGTGTCATTGGTGAAAACTTGACTTCAGAGATAGAGAGAGCGGGGTAGTACCGATTGTTTGCCATATCAATAAGGCAAAGTCCACTAAAAACAGTCTGTCGTTTGCCTGCTTCCATCGAAAGCATTTCGAAAGCTTCGAGCTTGTTAGCCGGTTTGCCGAGCGTTATCCAACGCTCGGACATCCTAAAGGCTACTAATGTATCGGCACCAAGCACAAATCGAGGTTCTCTAAGGCTTTCTCGATCAAAAGACGCCTTTTCTAAATACTTCTCAATAGAGGCCTTAACTACCTTTTGTCTTTGGGTTTTCTCAGACCAAAGAGCATTGCCACGCTTTGCTTTTGTTGTTGCAAGGGCTATGACACGTTCTCCAGGATCTAGGTTATCGAACGCCGTCTCGTCTATTGAAGGCATAATCCTAATAAAAGGTATTCTTATCGATTCAAGAATTGAACCCCTTCGCGAGGATTCACTTGCAAGCAAGATAGGTTCGCCATACATGATACAAGGAAATCTAATGAGAGATGAATACTTTGCCAAGTCTTGAATCGATTTCTAAACGTGCTTTTTCAAAATAAGCGTTGGCTTGACGCATATCGATCTAAGTCTTAATATGCAAAAATATGAGTTCAAGCTAAATCTGCATCTCACAAGAGCGATTAGCTCAGCTGGATAGAGCGTCGGCCTCCGGAGCCGAAGGTCGCGCGTTCAAATCGCGCATCGCTCAGAGAAAAATCTTCTATTTTTATATCTTATTTTGCATTTCTATCTTGCAAAAACATAAAAGCTGTCCAATAATAATAGCATGAAAAGGACATGGTTTTTTAATAAATATCTTATTGGTGCTTTGATTATTGGTCTTCTTATAAGTTGTGCAACGCCTCCTCCAGCAGAGACACCCAGTTCGGAAAGTCAGAGAGCAAAAGAGATTGTTCAAGGTACTTCGACACCAGAAATGCCAAGCACAACAGCTCCTGGAGATGTTCAGTCTGCTGCAAAAGCGGTTGTAGAAAGCCAGCAGCCTATGCCTAGCGAGACTCAAGCGCAATCAATGCCTTCTTCTAGTCCGCAGGCAAGCGCAAGTTATTATGCGCAACCAATGACCGCAGAAGAAAGCAGATTCTTTCAGAATTATATTAATAGACTCAGCTATCTAGTATATTACAATGAGAATAGTGGCTTAGATCCACAGCTTGCAAAGGCTGCTGTCTCACAGGCGAATCGATACCTCATCGAAAAAGAAGGGCTTTCTGTCATCGATTTCGATCAGATTCAAAAGAATAAAAAAGATCAGATAAGCGCTTATCAGGCAGAGACAGGTGGCTCTATAGATATCATCACTTATATCGCACAGAAACTCAATGCGGATATCTACCTTGAAATAGATGCTAAGACAAGCTTTGGAGGAGTACCTGGAGCTTGGACTGGATCAGCACAAGGTAGTATCAAGATTTTTGATGCGTCGACGGCAGCACTTCTTGGATCGATTTCCTTTTTAAGCCCGCAGACATTTAGCCCTGTCTCTCCAGATGCGGCGATGATGAATGCAATATCAGGGATTATCTGGCAATCGATGCCAAAAGTCGTTGAGCAAGCAAAATTGCTTATGAGTACTATGACCGCATCTCGAGGGGTTCGATACGAACTTATACTTCAGAACACTCCTGATGCAATGGCGGTATCTCAATTTGAAAGGAATTTGGTGAAAAGAGTGCGTGAGGTTGAAAGACTGTCCTATTCGCCAGGAGAAACTCGGTTTGCTCTTTATGCTTTTATGCCAGCTTCTAAGATTCAAGATACCGTCTATGATGCTGCTTCAATGTCGGGTTTTCCGAATTGTTATCTTTTGTATATGAGAGGAAGATCCTACACATTCAATACAGGACTCTAATGCATTTTTGTAAAGTTCATTATTAGGAGGAAAAGATGAAAGCAAGGAAGCTAGTATTGATCGCTCTAGTGGCCGCGGTCGTCATCTCGTGTGGCACAAAGCCCCCTCTTCGAAAGGGAGAAGTGCTTATTGAGGATAAAGGCACTGCATACGGCGTCAAGACACCTAAATGGGTAGAGCTTGCAATCGTAGGTGGCTACCGGGATATTGAAAAACTGCCCGATTATAAGGATAAAGTAGTTTTCATAGCTCAATTCGAAGCTCAGAATCTCCAAAGTGCACAATTGCTCGCTGAGCGTATGCAGGCTGATACTGAGATTGCTCGCTATCTGTCAACACGAGTCAAAGATGCATTCAAAGGTGCGAATGTTGCAGATGCGGATTCCAAGAATTTTGGAGCGTACGGAGAGCGCTTTGTGGCAAGTGTGGGTGAAGCTAAATTCTCTGGTTTTAGGATGGAGGCTGATTGGTGGGTTAAGGTTCAGACTTATACTCCAGAGAATAAGCCTGATAAGCAAATATATCGGGTAATTCAGCTATGGGCGATCGATAAGAATATGCTGCAAAAACAGTTCGACATACTCTTCTCTCAAATGGCAGGTGGCGAGCCAGCAACGCCTGAGCAAAAGCGCGCTATGGATCTGGTCCAAAACACAGTAGCCAAAGATTTCTTTGGTGAATCTCATTGATCCAATAATAAAGAATAAATAGAAAGCCTCGATGCATGATATATAATGCCGAGGCTTTCTTTAGTATAAGTTAGAATTTCTCACCCAGAGAGGAATTATAAATGAAAAAGAGCATCATTTTATGGATGATGATTTATTTCTTGCTTGTGGTGAGCTGCGCTAGTGCGCCCAGCATTCCGGAATGGGTGAAAAAGACGCCAAGCCCTGATGCAAAATATACTTATTTTGTTGGATCATCTTCGGCAAAGGATAGCGCAACAGCCCTTAATGATGCAACTGCAGCATTGATTGCGGGTATCATGCAGTACATGGGAGTATCGATAAGCGTAGCATCCAGCGCCGAAGCAAAAGCTTCTCTCAGCGAATATGAGGCCCAGATAACACAGACAGTTAAGACAGAATCTAAGGGTCGGCTTTCGGGTTTTGAGGTAGTCGAAAAATATATACAGAGTGACAAAAAAACTGGGCTTTATACCGTGCATGTCCTAGCCCGATATGAAACAAAGGAGCTTAATAGAGAGAAAGCTCGAATCGAATCTTTACTCAAGGAAAAAGCCGATGCCGTGGCAATACCCGAACAGAAGGGTGATTCTGCAGCCAACGAGGGGCACTTGATCGATGCTATTCGCGCTTATGCGGAAGCTATGTCAGCAGCAGGAAGCTCTGATATCGAGAATGCTCAGATAAAGCTCGAACGCAATGCTAAGAAAGCTTCAGCATTAGCCGCTACGCTTAAATTGGTAATGTTGTCTCCATCGAATCTGGAAATACCGCTGGGCAGCACTAAGGCTCCATCATATGCGGTGAAGCTTATAACTAATCGTGGAGGAAGAGAAGAAGGAGTGCCCGGTGCTCCGCTTGTTGTAACTTATCCTCGAAGACTGACTTCAGGACGATTGGGTACTGCTACACAGCAAGTCTTTACCAATCAAGATGGCATCGTCTCATTCGATGTTCCTTTCGTAGAATTAGCTGGGGATTATCAAGTTACCGTGCAGCTAGATTTTGGAAGTATTGCTGATATTCTAGGAGGGTTACCTGGATGGGCATTGCCATACATGGAAGCATTAGAAAGCGATTTGTCGGGCATAAGAATATATATGAGTTATAAGGTTGTTTCAGCAGCTAAAAGTGTTCCTACGGCTATTGGGGTCTATCTTAAAAACCAAGCACAGAGAGGCAGCCTAGATCCTGAAACATTTATAAAGAGTCTTGAAGAAGCACTCGTAAAGGAAGGTTTCTCTATTTTCACGACAGAAATCTCCGCTGAATTCGGAAAGCCCGATATTGCGCAGCTTAAAGCTATTGCCCCAACTCAGGCTAAGCGCTTTATTTTGGCTACTGTTGAGCTTGTCTCGATTACTAAAGAGGATAGTTTTTTCATCGCTTCGGTGACAGGATCCCTGAGTGCTATTGATTTGATAGAAGGAAATACTCTCTATTCGGGGAGCAAGGGCGCTCAAGGAATGGGGCTTTCTGAGGCAGAGGCGATCTCTGCAGCGCTCAGGACGCTCGGTGGTCAAGTATTTGCCAAGGAACTATTGGCTGCTTTGCGCTGAGCATTCACCTAAGACTGATTATAAATTAAAAGAAAAGAATCATAGTGATAGAACTATCGAAGTTCCACTTTCTTTCTGACGGAGCACATCCTCTATGGCAAGGTGAACCAATCTGTCACAGCGTTCGTTGTCGATGTTGCCTGCATGTCCTTCTACCCACTCAAAATTAGGTTCGAGCTTGCAGCATAGGCTATCCAATTCTTGCCATAACTCAAGATTCATGACAGGCTTTTTTGCAGAGGTTTTCCAGCCACGCTTTTTCCATTCTGCGAGCCATCTTGTAATACCATTTTTTACATACATCGAATCGGTGAATATATTGATTTGTGCTCTTGTCCAAGATGGTGGGGATTCCAGCGATCTGCTAGAGGCCGAAGAACTAGCCTCTTCTATTCTTGATTTTAGAAAAGATAGCGCCATGATAACAGCAGTAAGTTCCATTCTATTATTTGTGGTATAAGGCTCTCCACCCCAGGCTTCTCGATATCGATCGCCATAGCGCATAATATAGGCCCATCCGCCAGGCCCAGGATTGCCTTTGCATCCGCCATCTGTATATACAATGAAATCTTCCTGGCTCATGAGTGCAATATGGCAGAAGATTCTGATTCAAGCAACTGCTTGCTGTGTTTCTAAGCCATCGTTAGAATAAAAAAATATGTTTAAAGAATACACAACATTGTTGCCTCATCTAAGAAGTTATAGATATCGATATATTGGCGGTATCTTATGTCTTATTATAGTAGATGCAAGCCAGGTTCTCATTCCTCGATATATTCAAATGGCTATAGACTGCATTACTAGCGGAACTTTTGTTTTTGCTGACATCATCAGTCCTTTGATTCATATGCTGTTGCTTGCTCTTTTAATATCTATAGGACGATTTTTCTGGCGGTATTTTATCAATATTGCAAGCAGACGAATCGAAGCAGAAATGAGAGATAGACTTTTCTCACATATCCTGTCAATGTCGGGCAGTTTCTTTAGAAAGAATACTACAGGCGATCTGATGGCAAGAGCAACCAACGATATAAGTACAATTCGCCAAGCAACGGGTATGGGTTTCGTGTCTCTTATCGACGGTATTTTTATGACAGCCATGATTATCATTGCAATGTTTGCGAACAATTCAGCGGTTGCTGCTTGGATAATCCTTCCTTTGCCTTTAATTACTGCTCTGATTTTGCTCTTTGGTCGAATAGTCGGGAAACTGTTCAAGAAGATTCAGGATATCTATGGACGCTTGTCGGATATTGCCCAGGAATCCCTTTCTGGAATAAGGATTGTAAAATCCTTCGTAAAAGAAGATTATTTTTTCAACAAATTTTCAATTGCGAATACGGATTATAAAAATGCAATTATGGATCTCGTAAAGACTTCTGGCTTCTTTTTTCCTTTTATCACTTTTCTTTCTGGATTGAGCACGGTACTGCTCATACTTTTTGGTGGTAGGGCTTCAATTAGGAATAAGATGACCCCGGGTTCGATTATAGCTATGCTTTCATACCTTGAAATGTTGGTATGGCCTCTAATGAGTGCTGGTTTCACTGTGAATATCATCCAACGTGGGGCTGCAAGCCTGAAAAGAATAAATGAAATTCTCAGAACAGAGCCGGAGATCAAGGAATCATCGAATTGCTTAAAACAGATGCCCAGGGGCAATATAGACATTAAAAACCTTTATTATATATATCCAGGAGCGCAAAAGCCTGTATTGAAGGATATTTCTGTTCACATTCATGAAGGCTCGATGTTAGGAATTCTTGGAAAAGTTGGATCAGGTAAGAGCACGCTCTTAAAAATTCTTCCGCGAATGTTGGAACCCGGAGAAGGTCATGTATTTATAGGCAATATAGATATATGTTTATTTGGGCTGAGTGAACTTCGGTCTGCTTTCGGTATGGTGCCTCAGGAGAGCTTCTTATTCTCAGATAGCATAAAGCAAAACGTCCTTTTTTCTGCATACAATATCAGCCCCGAACGTTTTGAAGCAATTGCTAGGATATCGGGACTTGATCGTGACTATCAGCTTTTCCCCCATGGGTGGGAGACAATTGTAGGCGAAAGAGGGATAACACTCTCTGGAGGCCAGAAACAAAGAATTGCTCTGGCTCGGGCTCTTGCAGCTGATCCATATATTCTTTTGCTAGATGATGCATTGTCGGCTGTAGATGCGGAAACAGAAGAGCATATTCTTAGTTCTCTGATAGATGAGAGAAAAGGCAGGACTACCATCATCGTTTCTCATCGAATATCGACTCTGCGCAACGCCGATAATATCATAGTGCTCGACAGTGGAGAAATAATCCAGCAAGGTTCGCATGAAGAGCTCATGGCCGAGAGAGAAGGTTTTTATGCTAGAATTGCAGCCTTGCAGCAGCTTGAACAGCAGGCTTCTATTACTTCTATTAGAGATAATATTTCTCAAAGAAAAACGGTAGTAGATCAAAAGTCATCTGCGCATGATGCTTCTGTGTCAGAGGAAACAATCTATGGATGAATACTTCGATGCAGAGCCTGTCACAAAAGGCTATGATGCACAGATTGCACGCCGAATTCTACTTTATCTCAAACCCTACAAGCTCTATGCGATAATAGCTATTCTAGCCCTCGCAATAGCCACTGCCGGAGAACTCATATCTCCAACCATCATAAAGCGTGCCATCGACGATGCAGTTGTTCGCGATTGGTACGGCGTAGATCCTTCAGCAGTATATATCCTTTCTAAAGACGAGAGTTCTCTCGAAGTTAGGATCGGCGAACGTATATATGTACGGGCTTCTCGCCTCGCAGGACTCACTATGGCCGAAAGAAATCGTCTTTTCGAACAAGGCCTTCTAGACAATGAAGCGAGCTATGTATTTCCACTTGATCCAATGCGCGAAGAAAAGATGTCTGTTGCAGAGAGAATCCCTAGAGCAGAGCTTTCAGACAACTGGGGAGTGCTTCCATCTTCGGTCTTGAGGACTCTAAAATCTAAAGATGCTGATATTCTTCGAGCAGCTGACAATAGAGCTCTTTTGCGCTTCGGTTTCATTTTATTGATTGTGCTATTGATTGTACTTGTTGCAACCTTCGCAATGACATGGTTCACGAATCAGATTTCGACCTTCATCATGAAGGACATGCGCCTTGAGCTTTTTCACCATGTGATAGAACAGTCGCTTTCTTATCTTTCGAGACAGCCAGTTGGGCGCTTGGTTACGAGATTGACAAGCGATATAGAAGTTATCAGCCAATTCTTTAGCGATGTATTAAGCGCTTTCATCAAAGATGCTTCTATCATGATAGGATCTCTCATTGTGCTTTTCTTACTGAGTTGGAAACTAGCATTTATCGTATTGGCGACAATGCCTTTAGTCTTTATCGCTTCTACAGTTGCACGCACTAAGGCGCGTGATGCTTTTCGAAATCAACGCCATTGGACTAGTAGGGTAAATTCCTTTTTATCGGAGCACATATCAGGAATAGATATCGTCAAGCTCTTTGTTCAAGAAAACAGGGTTTCTAAGGATTTTGGAAAAAACAATGAGCAGCTATTAAAGGCTAATATTGCCGAGATGTATGTCTATGCCACCTTCAGGCCTTTTGTCGATTTTATGGCAACACTAACGACAGTTCTTGCAATCTTTTTTGGTGCGATGCTATTTTTGAGATTGCAGATATCTATCGGTACCCTCATTGCTTTTATAAGCCTGATTTCTATGTTTTACTCTCCGATCAAGGATCTATCGGAAAAATATATTCTCTTGCAAAGCGCAATGGCCAGCGGTGAGAGAATTTTTGGTCTTTTGGACCAAGATGAAAGACTTCCAGACCAGTTACCAGAATTAGTAGGCCAGCCCTTTCCTAGAACTATTCGGGGCCATATTGAACTTTCGCACGTGTGGTTTGCATATAAAAATGAAGAGTGGGTGCTCAAAGATGTATCTTTTATTGTAAATCCTGGTGAAAAAGTTGCAATTGTCGGATATACTGGTGCAGGAAAATCTACAATAGCAAATCTATTGGCACGATTTTGGGATATCCAGAAGGGGTCTATTTTGATCGATGGAGTGCCAATTGGCCAATTTCCATTAAAGCAAATCCGAAAACTCATTCAACCTGTTCCTCAGGATGTTTTTCTTTTTCAAGGGACGATTCGGGAGAATATAAGCCTTGGGCTCGATCTTTCACAAGAAAAGCTGGAAAAAGCTGCAAAGGCTGTCTATGCTCATGATTTCATCATATCTTTGCCTCAGGGCTATGATACTCCTCTTGCAGAAGGCGGGCTCAATCTGTCGCTTGGCCAAAGGCAGCTAATTTCTTTTGCAAGAGTCCTTGCTCATGAGCCATCTGTTATCATTCTCGATGAAGCTACAAGTTCTATAGATACAGAGACAGAAAAGCTTCTTCAAAGGGGCATTGAAGGCCTCTTGAAAGGCCATACGAGCATTGTTATCGCGCATCGACTTTCTACAATTCGTAATGCTAATAGGATCATCGTGCTTGGGCAAGGTCGTGTGGTAGAGATAGGTACACATGATGAATTGATAGCTCTTCAAGGCTTGTACTGGAATCTGTATAGGCTTCAGAATAAGGAAACGGAATAAATGACGCCATTTGCAGAAGAGAAAGAACCCTTTATAATTGGCCAAGATGATCAGGTTTATGCTGTTTACAAGCCATGTGGTTGGCATTCTGTAAGTCAAAAAAAAAGCGACCGCTCTATAGTATCTTGGCTAAATGATCAGGCAATATCTGGCCTTAGAGAGTCTCTAGTTGATAGAGAACTTGGCCTTGTTTATAGGCTAGATCAGGCTACATCTGGGATTCTGCTCTTTGCGGCGAATCGGGAGAGCCTCATAAGACTTCGGCAAGCACAGAAAGAACTTGCCATTGCAAAGACTTATGTTTTAATTTCTGCCTTTTCAGAGCGCGAGCTTATAGGATCCTTGCCTAGAACAAAGAAAGAGAGGCAATCGTTTTTTATCGGAGAACTTTTATCCAATAAAGAAGTATATATAGAAAGCTATTTTCGACCCTATGGTCCCAAAGGTGCTTTGGTGTCCTGTATCGCGCCAGAATTTGCCCCAAAATCCAATAAGCCAATCACAAAAGACATATATGTCAGCAAATATATTGCTGCCTATAAAGTGATGGAAGGAAGCAATACTAAACTGCAACTGCCGAATGGAGTAGTATGCCTCGAAGTTGAAATACAGAAGGGATTTCGCCATCAAATTCGAGCTCATAGCGCATGGATTGGTTTGCCTATTCTAGGGGATCTGTTGTATGGCGAACAAGACTCTAATAGATTGTGGCTTGAAGCTTTTTCAGTATGTCTTCCTCAGCATGATGGATGCCGAAAGGAATGGAAGCTATATAATGGAATCGAAGATATCGCTCAATATCTATCTATATGAAAGCTATTATTCCGTATTATCTGGAAACCCATTCCCATATTAGATGTTTAATGATAAAATAATAAAACATCCTTCAAGGAATAATCATATTTTTCAGAGAGGTTTGACATGGCGTACAGAGTGACGGAGGCTTGCACGAATTGCGGGTCTTGCGAAAGCGAATGCCCAGTAAGCGCAATTAGCGAAAAGGATAATGCTCGCTACATTGACCCAGAGACATGCATCGATTGTGGAGCATGTGCCGCGGCCTGTCCTACAGAAGCCATTATTGCTGGCTGAGATTCTAGACCTAAAAAAGGGCTGCCCAACAAGTTGGGCAGCCCTTTTTATTTTTCTATACAATCAAACCGCCTCCTTAGGCGGATTTATCATTGTCTCAAGATAGACCTTTCTTTATACAGAAGTCCTCCAGAACCTCATCGAGATTCGGCAATCCGATCTCTTGAAGCTCGTAATCGACTCGAACAGTTGGCTTGTTTATATGGATGATGCGATTCAAATCTATGGGAGTTGCTATGATAACGGTCTCGCAGTCGGTTCGATTGATGGTATCTTCAAGATCTCGCTTTTGCGTCTCGCTATATCCCATTGCAGGAAGGAGGGTTCCTATATCGGGATAAGTATTGAATGTTTGCTTTAGTCCTCCACTGAGGAATGGACGAGGATCAATAAGCTGAGAAGCATGGAATTTTCGAGCTGCTACGACGCCAGCTCCAAATTTCATCATGCCATGTGTAAGAGTCGGTCCATCCTCTACACATAGGACTCGTTTGCCGCGGATCAATTCCGGTCGATCTACAGTGATAGGGCTCGCTCCATCGATTACAATAGCCGAAGGATTTGTCCGTGCAATATTATCTCTTACTATTTGGACCTGCTCTGGTGAGGATGAATCGATTTTGTTGATTATTACTACATGAGCGGTCCTAAGGCAGACTTCGCCAGGGTAGAAGGATACCTCGTTGCCAGCGCGAAGCGGGTCTGCGACTGTTATTTGCAGGTCTGGAATATAGAATGAAAAGTCATTATTTCCACCATCCCAGAGAATCACATCAGCTTCTTTCTCCGCTTGGCGAAGAATTGCCTCATAATCTACTCCTGCATAGATGACATTGCCACGAGCTATATGAGGCTCATATTCCTCCATCTCTTCAATAGTACAGCGATAACGCGCTAGATCTTCTATAGTAGCGAAACGCTGGACTTTCTGTTGTACAAGATCCCCATAGGGCATAGGATGGCGAATCGCAACGACTTTAAGCCCGCGCTTCATAAGCATTTGGACTATTTTCCGTGAAGTCTGACTCTTGCCTGAGCCAGTGCGTACTGCACAAACCGATATGACAGGCTTACTCGATTTTAGTTGAGTGTCCTTAGGACCAAGCAAGGTAAAGGAAGCACCGGCTGAATTCACTATGGCTGACATTTTCATGACATGAGAATAGGGTACATCGGAATAAGAGAATACACATTCATCGACATCATATTGTCCAATTAAATCGGGAAGCTCACTTTCAGAATAAATAGGTATCCCTTCAGGGTATAGTCGCCCAGCTAGAGCAGCTGGATATCTTCTTCCATCGATATTGGGAATCTGAGCGGCCGTAAAGGCTACAACCTCGGTTGATTCATCCTCTCTATAGCGAGTGTTGAAATTATGAAAATCCCTTCCCGCTGCCCCGATGATTATTATCTTTCGTTTTTTCATCTAAGCTCCTTCCTTTCATTTTGCCTTATGAATGACTAAGACATGTATTCATTTTTGCCTAATATCGTATCTGAGTCAATAAGGTGACGCAAAAATAACTTTTTATACCACAAGCATTAAAATGAATAATGATGCGATCTTAGAGCTTTATTATTAGGTATTTTTGCAGGATTTGCCGAATAATAACTAATACATATGCACTTCAAGGTGAGTTCGCCATAGCGATCTATTTCTTGATGCTGTTATAGCCCATAAGATTCACTTATACTTTTAGGAATTAGCTACACCCAGTGGTTGATCCACATGTCTCACACTTGAGGCAAGTACCATTTCTAACGAGCGTAAGGTTACCACAAACAGGACAAGCATCTCCTTCATACCCTTTTTGCCTAGCCTCTCTAATGAGCGGAATATTCGTATCCATTTCTGTCGGAAACTGTCTCTTGCCACTCTCAAAGGCACTCGAAGTTTTATTGGAAAGCGATTGTGTGGATGTCGCAATAAGGTCTTCGGGTTTTATCTGCCCAAGATCATAGCGATGTAGATAGGAGATTGCGAGGTCGCGGAAAATAAAATCTAGGACACTTGTAGCCATTTTTAAATAGTCATGCCCACTAACTATTCCATTTGGCTCGAATTTCGTAAATGTAAAGGCGTCTATATATTCTTCTAGAGGTACACCATATTGCATGCCCAAGGATACGGCTATTGCAAAAGAATTCAAAATGCTTCTGAAGGCAGCGCCTTCTTTATGCATATCGAGAAAGATCTCCCCGAGGCTGCCATCTTCGTACTCGCCGGTTCTAAGGAAGATAGAATGACCACCTATCTTTGCCTTCTGGGTATAGCCCTTTCTTCTATTTGGAAGAGCTCTTCTTACGCCGCGCGGTGCTACAGGAAGACCGGGAAGTTCTGGCTCGAAACTCTTTTTAGTTGAACTAGCCGAGGTGGTTTCTTGAGAAGCAACATCTTCTAGAGCCATTTCACCTGACTGAAGAGCCATGATCGAATCAGCAATGATATTTGAGCCTGGTGTAAGAGCAGCAAGTGGTTGAGAGAGTTTTGATCCGTCCCTGTAAATGGCGATAGATTTGAGCATCGATCTCCAGGCGAGCATATATGCCCCTTTGATATCATCTATACTAACATCATTGGGCATGTTGATAGTCTTGGAAATGGCTCCTGTAATGAATGGCTGCACTGCAGCCATCATGGCTATATGTGCATGCCATGATATGCTGCGGCTGCCTCTCTTTCCTGAGGGCGTTGCCGTGTCGAAGACAGCTAAGTGCTCGGGCTTAAGGTGTGGAGCGCCTTCAAGACCCATTGTACCACATGCAAAAACCTCAGCTTCTTCTTTTTCTCTTTCGCTATAGCCTAAGCGAGATAAAAGGCTAAATCCCGGAGTACTCGCTTCTTCTTTTGATATTCCCAATTTTTCTAGAACATCATAGCCAACATAATATGGAGAAAAGCAGCTATCTAGATTGATTGCGTTTTGAAGAGACTTTTCGATTCTATCGATTGAATTATTTGGAATGCCCTTGTCTACTAGAGACTGACGCGAGATTCCCGGTGCTCCTTCTAGTATTCCCTTTCCCAAAGCATATTGAATGATATCTGCAATTTCGTTCTCAGAATAGCCAAGCGCATGAAGAGAAGGAGGAACTGAGCTGTTTATAATTTTAAAATACCCTCCGCCAGCAAGTTTCTTGAATTTGACAAGAGCAAAATCAGGCTCGATCCCAGTAGTGTCGCAATCCATAATGAGACCTATGGTGCCAGTGGGCGCAATAGCGGTCACCTGAGCATTTCTAAAGCCATACTTTTCTCCTAGCTGAATGGCTTCATCCCAACATTCATGCGCTGCATTTAGAAGATTACTAGGGCATGACTGTGAATCGAGGCCTTTAGGAAAAACACTCAGCGCTTCATATTCCTCCTTTGCCGCATTGTATGCTGCGCGCTTATGATTCCTTATTACCTTTAGCATACATTCTTTGTTGGCCTCATAGCGAGCAAATGGCCCAAGCTCTCTTGCCATGCGAGCTGATTGAGCATAAGCCTCACCAGTAAGAATTGCCGACAGAGCAGCCGTTACAGCTCTTCCATTCTCAGAATCATAAGGAAGACCCATAACCATGAGCAGGCTTCCAACGTTGGCGTATCCTAATCCAAGGGTCCGATAGTCAAAACTATTTCTAGCTATTTCCTTGGAGGGGAATTGTGCCATTGCAACGGAAATCTCAAGCACAAGAGTCCAAAGCCGAATAGCGTGGCGATAAGCCACTTCATCGAATTTGCCTGCTTCAAAATCATAAAAAGATAGCAAATTCAAAGATGCAAGGTTACAAGCCGTATCATCGAGGAACATGTACTCCGAGCATGGATTGGATGCTCGAATCTCGCCATCGGCAAGACAGGTATGCCATTCATTGATAGTAGTATGGAATTGCAGACCCGGATCAGCACAGAACCACGCTGATTCGGCAATCTCATTCCAAAGGTTACGCGCTTTGGTTACATGGAAGGGCTTCTGCGTAGTACGCGCTATTAGCTCCCAATCGAGATCATTGACAACAGCTTCCATAAAATCGTTATTTATTCTTACAGAATTATTAGAAGATTGGCCAGAAACAGTGTTATAAGCTTCAGACTCCCAGGCCGTGTTATATTGTGGCATTCGAGGAGCCCTGCCTGTCTGTGCATAATAGGTCAGTACCTGATAAATCCATGATGAAGGGATTCCTGCATTGAGTGCCTGTTTTATAGCCTTGCGCAAGAGTAGATTTCGATCAGGTAGATAGCTGTTTTCATCTTGAGCTCCCATGTCTTCGATCGCAGAAATCATTGCTTTTGCATAGTGATTCAAAAGGCCACTGCCTGCAGCAAGGCATGCTACCTTATATTCCTCTTCGGTCTTCCAGCGCACAAAATCTTCAATATCGGGATGGTCTGCATCGAGGATAACCATTTTGGCCGCGCGCCTGGTTGTACCACCAGATTTTATGGCTGAAGCAGATCTATCAGCTATTTTTAGAAACGAAAGCAGACCTGATGAAACGCCACCTCCGGAGAGCTTTTCGTTGGCAGCTCTTAAGCGTGAGAAATTAGATCCTGTACCAGAACCATATTTGAATAAACGGGCTTCTTTTGTTATGAGGTCCATAATTCCGCCCTCATTCACTAAGTCATCCTTTACATCGAGAATGAAACAGGCATGAGGTTGAGGTCGCTTATAGGCCGATTCTGATTTTGTCAACTCTTTAGTGTTTGGATCTATGAAGTAATGTCCCTGGGCTGGTCCTTCGATGCCATAAACAGAGAATAACCCTGTATTAAACCATTGTGGACTGTTTGGCGCTGCAATCTGGTGTGCGAGCATATAGCAAATCTCATCATAGAAAGCTTGCCGATCCTCTTCGGAATCGAAGTAGCCCGTTTTTTGTCCCCAATCGCACCATGTATATGCAAGCCTATGGAATACTTGGCGAGCATCGTGTTCGGCATCATCGACTGTATCTTCATTAGAAGGGGTAGTCTGGGAGGCAGGGACAAACTTCTTCCATTCGTGGGCCTTATCTTTGGGGACTCCCGCTTTTCGATAGTATTTTTGGGCCAGGATATCGCTTGCTATGGAACTCCAGAATGAAGGTACTATGACGGAATCCATCGAAAAAACAATTGAACCATCGGGATTTCTAATCTCACTTTTGCGCTTTTCCCATTTAATCTTCTCATAAGGGCCATAGCCTGCTTTAGTAAACAAGCGTTCTATTTTCATATTCTATCTCCTTGAAGTGAATCATACCATCTATACTAGCATAATACCATGATACTACAATATGTAGTGGTGTCTTTTCTTATCTTGTATACTCATGGAAACTTTCGATGCAATAGCTCTTGTGGTAATTCAGCATTTTTCTTCGATATTTAGCTTACTCCAGCATTTTGGACAACTTAGCTTTGGGGTGACAGAAGGACTTATTCTTGTTATTGTTAGGCTGAAATGTATAAGCTTCCAGATATGATCTTGGTTTTAATCCGCAGGAAAAGATTTAGCCTGAAGATTCTGCCTAGAACTATTGCTATTATATCAATGCTTGTTCTATTTAATTTGCCACTGTTTGCTGCAAATGAGACAAAACAAGAAGACATAAGTATTTCGGATCTAGCCTATTCGCTCAAGGCCACGCTGGAATACGATCCATTAGTTCATGCTGGAACAATTACAAAAGAAGGTCGCAGTGTGCGCTTTGCAGTAGACGTTCCTTATGTACTTCTTGATTGGGCAATTGTAAAAGAAGTGCCTGCGCCTTACGAATCAGTCAAATCTCTGCAAATTAAAAAGGAATTTGCACAGACAGTACAAGAATTTTTCGAGATAAAACCAAGAACATCCTCGAAATATTTAGTAAAAGCTATTGTGATAGATCCTGGGCATGGTGGTAAAGATCCAGGAGCTATAGGAGAATTCGAGGATTTTAGGCTTCAGGAGAAGGACGTGAATCTCAGTATCGCCCTTAGGCTTGCCGATTTATTGCGTCTTCGATATCCTGAAAGGACAATTATGCTTACCCGCTCGAGCGACATTTATCCAACTCTCGAGGAACGGGTCGAAATGGCTAACAAGATAAAATTGGAAGAGACAGAGGCAATAATCTATGTCTCCATACATGCAAATGCCTCTTTTAACAAGAATACAAAAGGTTTTGAAGTCTGGTATCTAAATCCCAATTATCGACGTACTGTAGTGGATGAAAAAACCGCGAAAGAAAAAGGGGAGGATATAGCTCCCATAATAAATATCATGCTTGAAGAAGAATTTACTACGGAGAGCATAATCCTGGCTCAGAAAGTATATCAGAGGATAGACAGGATAATCGGTGATAGAAGCCCAGCGCGAGGAATCCGCGCAGAGGAATGGTTTGTCGTGCGAAATGCAAAAATGCCTTCTATTTTGATTGAAGTAGGCTTTGTGACCAATAGGTCTGAAGCTCTTCTTTTATCACAGGCTGGTTACTTGAGGCAAATCGCGGATGCTATATACAATGGTGTTTGTGACTTTATCGAACAATTCGAACAATGATATGACTCCATCTAAAGAACAAGACCATAAGCAAGGCTATATTGTTGCCATAATAATTTTCCTTGCTATCATATTTATTGTATGGAAAGGGCCAACGCTTCAATACAATAGTATGCGTCTCTATTTCCCAGATAAGAAAAAAGGAGAATTGAGGCTAGAAAAGCGTCCAATAGCGCCAATCGGGACTCTAGAGGAAAAAGCCCAAGCTACTGTAGAAGAACTTTTGCTTGGTCCTCTTTCTAGAGACCTTAAACCTTTGACACGTTTAGATATTAAGCTGCTTAGAATAGTTGAGGGGAAGAATGCTCTTTTTCTAGATTTTTCGACGCAAGATGTGACAAGAATATCTTCAGAGTATAAGACATTTAAGAGCGCGCTGGAAAAGAGTCTTAAAGATACGATACCAGGAACTTTTCATATCTATATATTTATAAATGGCATTCTTGCACGATGAATTCAATTTTGTTGCTATCTGAATAAGTAAATGCAAATGCTCGAAATACTATTCTGTGTTAGCCCAATGGGCTAATTCGCGATTGAGCTATTAATGTAAACAAGTGATAAAGTAGCCCCCTCATTTGCCGATTGAAATGTTTCATGATAACTTTATTCTTATGAATAATCTTGAGAATATTCCAAACAAAACTCTTCTGGAGAAGCTCTATGATCAGCACCGGGCTGGCTATGAGGAAGCTTTGGCAAGGACAGTCCATGAAATCTCCAAGCTCTTGCAAGATAAGGGAATACATCCAACTATCAAAAGCAGGGTCAAAGATTTTGAATCCTATTTTTCAAAAAGAATTAGGCTACTTAAGAAAGCCTGGGATGAACATGGGGATCCCTTGCCTATCAATGATGTTCTTGCTATGAGAATTATCTGTCCATTTTTGCGCGATCTGGAAGAAGTTGTTTCCCTTCTAAGCCAGCGTTATGAGGTTGTCGAAATCGAGCACAAAGGACAGGACCATTCGTTTCGTGAATTTGGGTATGAATCTATCCATGTGCTGATTCGTATTCCCGATGAGCTAGTCCCTCTCTGTGAAGGCTTGGAAAGATATGTAATAGAGATTCAGTTGAGAACGATTCTGCAAGAAGCTTGGGCAGAAGTAGAACATGAAATTGTCTACAAGGCTGAATTCACTCCGCTCGATGAGCCCTTGAAAAGGAAACTGGCTGCTCTAAACGCCACGCTTACGCTGTCCGATATCATTTTTCAGGAAATACTGGATTATCAAAAAAAACTGAGCGATGCGCTTAAGAAGCGCCGTGAAGGATTCTATGGCAAAATCGAACAGAAAACAGCCGAAATCTTCGGAATCTCTGAAGCGACAACGGAAGTTCTTTCTCCATTTTCAGCTGAGACGATAGAACAAGGAGAGATGGCTTCTCTTAATGAAAACAATATTTCAGCTCCAATCCGATGGAACGGGCTTGACATGGATATGCTGCTTCTCTCTGCGCTCAATGCACATAATGCCTCAGATTTCAAGAATGCCATATCAATATATTCCAAGATTATCGATAAAAAGCCCGAAGCATCACTTGCTGCCGTGGTGTACAAACATCGAGGTATGGCCTATTTTGCACAATCTGAATATGAAGAAGCGCTAGCCGATTTTACCAGCTGTCTCATGCTCGATCCCAACTGTTATAAAGCCTTATATTACCGCGGAGTTGTAAAGAGCATTCAAAAGGAACTGACACAAGCCATAGAAGATTTCTCCAAGGCTCTCGAGATACACCCGTATCATTTCTTTTCTCGCTATAGAAGAGCTCTATGTTGGTGGCAGCTTGGAGATTATGTACAAGCCCATGCCGATTGCGAGCTGGCATTACGCATAATGCCCGAGAATAAGCTAGCCCAGGAATTGCAGAAGAAAATCATGGAACATCTAGCTAAAGAAGAGATATAGAAGCTTTTAAATCTTGATTCCGCAAACTTATGTCGATTCAATTATGGATAAGCGGGCGCACGACAATTTCGAGACAAAGGTATTTATTGCTTATTGACATGCATTGGAAATTCTGATAGGTTCACTGCCGTTCGACCTTCCCGTCCTTAGAAAGGACTTAGAATGCCGAAATGAATGTCCCCATCGTCTAGAGGTTAGGACAGCGGGTTTTCAACCCGCCAACAGGGGTTCAATTCCCCTTGGGGATATAATTATATTATAAGTAATTACTAATAATCGCAGGCCATTTATCTTCTCCGTGAATTAGATATGATAGCAATATTTTGCTAGCAGGAGGCAAGCATGGGACGCCTTAAGAAGCGCTATACCCTGTTTTGTCACAGTCGGTGATAACATTCCGGTTTTAGTCGGGGAGAATTTTCCGGTTTCTTGTCCATAGCCTGACGTTGTCGGGCAATAAAACTGGGGCTCAGCCTCCGATATACTGGTGGTGTTAGCAGACACTACACGTATTGGAGAGAACCCCATGGACAAGGAGCAATGTATGTTGGAAGCCCGAATCTTGCAAGCACAGGGCTACACGCAGCTGCAGATTGCACAGGTGCTCGGCGTCACGGACAGGACCGTGAGAGCGTATCTCAAAGCACGACCGTGCGCGCGAA
>MWDY01000303.1 GCA_002070755.1 Spirochaetes bacterium ADurb.Bin110
GGGCTCGTTCGGCTATTAAAGGTACCTTGAGAGAATTCATCTGCATCTCACGTTCTATCTCTTCTGCACAACGACTCCGTATAGATGAATAGAGCCTTGATTCTTCGATATTTCCTTGGAGAGCAGCCAACTCCGCAAAGAGGGGCGCAATATTTCCACGGGCAGCAAGTTCGCCAAAAGGCTTGAGAGTGAAGAAGGTATATTCCTTTGCGGGCAGATAGTGATGATCGTCGCATCTGGTGCAGTAGTTTGGTTCCCGTCCATCGTGCTTGGTGCGGTCTCCTCCTATTATGATGAGAGGATCGAAGTATAGGGCGGGGCACTCCTGACCATCCACTAGATAATATCGATATGTATAGAGAGAATCCCTTAGACATTCTTCGTGTTCGCAGTAAGCTGTAAGTGGCACTACATCCGTTGCGGTCTCCAGGAGAAGTCGAGCGGTCTGATTGAAAATTTCGCGACGAAAATTTAATAGCAGGGTCGGAAAAATGAAACAAAGTCCTCTCGATTCGGCTTCATCTTTTGTGAGATATGCGACACGCTCATCGAAAAATGCCGCTTCGTCGATGATCCATGTGCCTACTTCAAGATTTTCCGCTATGAGCACTTCGAGCCCAAAAGAGTCTTTTGCGGCACCTATTCTATTTCCGCATCGTTCGTAACCGCCTCTATATGCCAATGCATCGTCTGGATAATCAGGGAAACGACTCTTATCTAAAGCAGAGCGAACTACAAAGACATTCCTTCGATCGACATTGGCTGTGCTTGTCAATCTTCTTACAGCCCCCTTTTTTTTAAGCGCTACACGGCTGTCTCGCCAAACACGCGCAGCAAATTCAGTTTTGCCTGAACCCATTGGGCCAATTACAAGGATGCGCTTGTTTGCTGTAATAAAATCGTGGTGCTGAGCCATTGCATGGATGTTTAACCGCGGAAAGCCAAGGCTTTTCAGGAATTCGCCTTTCTCATCGATGTTGTTCATAGTTCTTCTCGGTCTTTCAATTTATCTCAAGGAAATGTATGAGTTTGATAACTTTGCCACATTGGGGCTTATGCTAGGAGTGCCAAAGTGAAGGTATTTATAGGGGTGTATGTCAAGGGCATTCTGATACCATCCTTGGATAAAATCGATATCGATGACAGATGCTGCGAAGTTATGATATATTGGCAGACAAGCTGCGCCTTGGAGCAATTCCGTTTCAGCCTTGGCAAGAATATTCATGCGATTCTCATCGCTGGCATCGTAAGATTGAGTCAATAAGTTCATATAGGTTGAATCATTATAACCTGCGATATTTAGAGGAGCATCGCTGGCCCACATCTGGAGGAAAGCTTCCGGGTCTGCGAAGTCGCCAATCCATGTTTCATGTGCTATCGTAAAAGACAAAGCATCCGACCTATTGCCGATGCTCTCATAATAGGACGAAGGTTGCATTGGTCTCAGAGTTACTTTTACATCGAGCGCTTTTTCCCACTCAGTCTTGAAAGTATTGGCAATAGAACGCGGCCTTTCATAATCTGCAAATGCTATGATTATTTCGGGAAGGCCTTGGCCCTTGGGGTATCCGGCCTCTTCGAGAAGCTTCATAGCTTCTGTGATATCAGCTTTTTCTATGCCTTTGGTCTTGGAGTAACCAGGCAAGGGGAGTACCAGAGTCTTCGCAGGAAGCATATAGAATTCGCTTGAGCGGATACTATCCCAAGGTAGAAGAAGAGCAAGAGCTCGCCTTACTCTCTTGTCATTCCAGGGCTCTGAACGGCAGTTGAAAAACCAATAATGAGTTGAATATATAGGGAAAATCTGAATAGCTGTTTGAAGGAGCACCTTATCGTAATTTCCAGGTCCATCGAGCCAGTGGACATACCCAGTATTGAAAAGGGAAGTAGCTAGTTCATCGTCGTCTGTAAACATCATCCGAAGTTTAGGAATACTCACATTTTTAGAGTCCCAGTAAGCTCCGTTCTTTTCAAGAATAAGCTCCGTATCTGTCATGCTGACTGGCTTATAGGGGCCACTGACAGGGTAGGGAATTGCGCTTCTCCAATCCCCTACAGCTATCATCGATGGATGAATTACAGAGAAAGATTGATGGCAAAGGAGCCTTGTAAAGTAAGCAACAGGTCGTACAAGCGTGATTTCGAGAGTATTAGGAGAAGCTGCCTTAATTCCAACATGCTCTGGATTCTTATCCAAGCCCATGCGATATTGTTTTGCTCCCTCGATTATATCGAAGAAAGTTGCATATTCAGCGTTTATGTCGAGCATTCTAAACCATGAACGCACAAAGTCTTCAGCAGTGATGGGTGAGCCATCGGACCAGAAAGCATCTTCTCGAATGCTAAAGCGATATAGCTTCTTATCCACGGAGCGCTCCCAGTTCTGGGCTAGGGCACGCATTGGTTCGAGAGTGTGGGGATCATAGGTGAAAAGTCCCTCATATATAGCACTGTGGATCTGAGCTTCATTCGAGAAGATAGCCTTCTGAGGATCTAGTTCAGGCATTTGAGAGCCATATACTGTCACGAATTCCATTTCCTGCATCTGAGCAGCAAGAGGTAAAAAAGATAGGGCTAAAAAAGATACAGCTAGAAAAAACCTTGAGTTCATAGAGCTAATTATGCAATATAATAGTACAGAAGGCAATAAACATGGGAATTGAAAAAAAATTTATCCCGGAGCGGCTTATTGTGGGAGTGCTTTCTTCTGATGCAGAAGCGGAAATAGCTGCTATCGATGCAATGATAGGATTGTATGGACCACTTTGCTTCCAATCAAGCAAAGAGCCTTTTTTGTGGACAAAATACTACTGTCCAGAAATGGGTGAGAATATCTTTAGGTCTTACTGGGCTTTTGGAGAGCTGATAGATCCTTCCAGACTTTCGATGATCAAGCTTGCTACTAACGTCATAGAGCTAAGGCTTGCAAAGAATAGCTGTAGATTGGTCAATCTTGATCCAGGCATACTCGGAACCGCTCGATTCTGTCTGGCTACAACCAAAGACCGTTCCCACCGTATCCCCCTCTCGGATGGAATCTATGCAGAGTTGACTTTGATCTTTGAGCATAGAGAATTCAAGGCGCTTCCGTGGACCTATCCCGATTGGGCATCAGAGCCAGTTAGGAAGATGATGGCGGAGCTCCGAGCCGGACTTCTTGGCGATCTGAGGCATCTACATCTTCTTTGAATATGCTCTAAGAAAAAATAATTCTTAAAATTATTTTATTATTTCAGCATAGAATTGATATCATGCACTCTCAGCACGCCATGTCTTTTCATCCAGTCGGTGATCCCACTTAGTATTTCTTGCGGAGCATGGGGGTTTGAGAATAGTGCCGTTCCAACCTGCACTGCTTGAGCACCGGCAAGGAAATATTGAATCGCATCGCTTGCGCGAGCGATGCCGCCGACTCCTATCACAGGGATGGAGATTGCGCGGCTGACACGATAGGTTGCAGCAACTCCAATAGGACGGATAGCAGGACCCGAGAGCCCTCCTATGCCTTTGGCAATAGAAGGTTTCATTCGATCTGTATCTATGACCATGCCTAAAACTGTGTTGATACAGGATACTGCATCGGCCCCGCCTTCTTCTGCGGCGCGAGCTATTTCTGCTATATCTGTAACGTTAGGGCTGAGTTTCACAATTAGAGGCTTAGCAGTGCGCTTTCTTAAGGAGCAAGTCAATCGTTTTACGATGACAGGGTCGATTCCAAAAGTCATTCCTCCATCGCGCACATTGGGACACGAGACATTGATTTCATAACCATCGATACCAGTTTTTGATAAGGGTTCAGATAATGAAAGTCGCTCCTCGATACCCTCAATAACCATGGCATATTCGTCTTCGGTCGAGCCAGCAATATTGGCTATGATAGCACACTTATGATTCCTTAAGAGCGGCAGTTTTTCTCTAAGAAAACACTCAAGGCCAGGATTAGCTAGACCTATGGAATTTATAAGCCCCATTGGTGTTTCGACAAGTCGCGGCGCTGGATTGCCTTCTCTTGGTTCAAGGGTCACCGTTTTTGTATATAGAGCGCCTAATTCGTCGATATGGACAAGCTCCTTGTATTCTTCGCCATATCCAAAGATGCCAGAAGCAACTCCCACTGGGTTTGCCATGGTTAGAGAACCAATTCTTATGGATAAATCTGGTTCGAAAGACCCAGAGGAATCATTTTGGTCTTCTATTGAGTTCTTCATAGGCAAGCCTCCCAGTCGATGGCATCTGCCTCGAAAACAGGGCCATCACCGCAGACACGGAGATAGCCTCCCCTTCGAGTAGGGAGCACACAACCTTGACAAGCTCCTACACCGCAAGCCATCCATTGCTCGGCAGAAAGGTGGGCCGGGAGGCTGTTTTGTCTCGCAAACGCCGCCAATTTTGCTATCATCGCCTCAGGGCCACAACCATAGACATGCCAAAATCTAGCCGATTTATCGGTCTTTTTTAGAGACTCCAGAGCATCGAGCACTGTGCCATGGAAGCCTTTGGATCCATCATCTGTTGCTATAAAAGCCCCAGATAATAGTCTTTCCCAAGTCTTGGCTATTGGACTATTACCTATTGATTCTTTGAACGAAGGAACAAGAAGCATACTTCGAAATCCAAAAACTAGCTTTATTTCTTTGCTGCTTCCGGAAAATTCAAGCGGTTTTGAGATATTCTCGATATGGTCTTGGGGAATAGCAATGTTTTCAGCTAACGATGCAGCCAGAAATAGCATCGGCCCAACTCCGATTCCGCCGCCAGCAATTATAACCTTCTCTTCTCTATTGGGATAAGGAAAGCTATTTCCTAGCGATGCAATGATATCGATATAGCTGCCAGCTTGCTGTATGGCAAGAGCTTTTGTGCATGGTCCTCTGATCTGATATATCGAGTGAGCGATAGCAGAAAGAGATGCATAGGAGTCTGCGGTATTTTTTTTAGGCTCGAAACCAGCAAAGGCCAAAGGCCTTCTTAAAATGATTCCTGCACTAGAGTCCACCATCGAAGGCAAAAAAGTAAAAAATTGGCCTGGCAATGGTGGCTGTAGATCTTCTGGCCATTCGAAAGCCAAATGCATCAAGTTTGGAGCAATGGGTCTATTTAAGATTATGGCCGAATTGAATTGCTTCAAAGTTTCCACCTGGGCGGAATTCTATCAGAAGAGATCTAGATTTGATACCATGTGCCAAATATTCAAATATAAAATAATTTCTCTCAGCGATGTAGAGATTTCTCGATCTCAGCTTTATTGAAGCCAACGATGATTCTACCGTTTATATCGATAACTGGTACGCCCATCTGGCCCGATTTCCTTACCATCTCCTCTGCTCGTCGCATGTCGGCAGCGACATTGTATTCTACAAAAGAGATACCATTTTGCCGGAGCCATTCTTTGGCCATTTTACAATAGCCACAGCTTGGGGTCGTATAGATAGCTACAGACATATTTTTTTCTCCTTATTCGATACGGTAATTTTGATTCATAGAAAAAATAATATATATTGACATTCATGTCAATTGTTCCGAAAGGCAAGGGCAATGCCAAAGAATTTTTGAAGCATAGGCGCCTTCAGCTAGCGTCTCTATTATATGAAAACAGCAAAAGTAATTGCAGCATTAACTTTGCATTTTCTTTGCTGCTCGATGCTAGCTTGGACAGCTGAGACATCAAAGGATCCAGTATCCGGGAATATTTCTTTTAGTGCCTCATCTAAAAAAGCTAAACTCTCTCTATTCCTAAAACATCGTTCTGATGCTCTTCTGAATTTATCGATTCCTATATCGATCGATAAGGAGTGGCTTGAAAATATAGCATTTACAGGTAAGGCAAAGCTTGCAGACTATTATATAGATGCAGGAAAGCTTGCAGTAAAAGATTCAGCTAGTTTTTTGATCGCGCCTGTTTTGGTATCTGCAAAAGGGAAATCAATGTTATTGGTTGGCGATATTGGAAAATCGAGCGATCCAGTTGGCTTTTCGATTGCTTCTTCAAGGATGTCTCTTCTAGCAGGAAAGGGGAACCCTTATGCTTTTACTGCAATGCAATATCTATGTGCACAAGAAGCCTTGCTTGTTTCAATCGGGCTTGGAACGTTGCTTGATACAGAGAGCTCGATAGGTATATTAGATCGCCTTAATCCATGGATTTCAATGGGTATTGGCTATGCTACATCATCTATATCTTTCATGATCAGATCTCATATATATCCAGATTTTGAGAATAAAAGTGAAAACTCGTTCAACATTGCTTGGTTAAGAGGAATCGGTACAAGACTCGACACGAGTATATCCACTAGAGGCCAAAAACTGCAAGGTTTCTTTTACATAGAGACTGGGCATTTTCTATCTGCGCTTGGAAAGGTTATGAACTACGATGCCATGGCTCAGATAGACTATGACGCAGACATATCCTTTGTGCGGGTTTTGAAGAGTCTGAATGTAAGCCTTTCTGCATTTTCCAAACAGGGCTTTGTGGAGCCTCTGGATGCAAGAACCCCATCATTTGGTACCTTGCCTAATCTATGGACTATGAAATATTGGCCTGATGGTGGAAAAATTGGATCAATAATTGAAAGTCAAAAAGCAGCCTTTTGCCTATTTCAGACAGTTTTGAACATAAAAACCAGCATTTCTGGGGCTTTAGCAATAAATTCCATATCTTGGTCCAATAAAATTGCTTTGGACCTCGTGCTGCAGAGAGCTGATTCTTCTATAGAAATGCTAAAAATCAATGGAATGCTTCAAGGCAGTCACTCAATTGGCCAAAAATTAGCGGAAATAGGAGAAGAAATAGATTCAGAATCTACCAGCAATGAAGAATTAGGATCTTTTGAGCAAATAGAAGAGCAGTCTGCGAGCCCGAATACTGATTCAAGCTCCGGCCCTGCATTCGATAGGCTTCTTCTCTCTTGTCGATTAAAGATAAATCCATTCTCATTCTTAATGTCCGTGAATCTGCCTCTTTATAATTTGGATTCTAGAGCTATAGCTGGAAAAATTGGAATGTCTTTAGCAGACCATCAGCTGCATATGGACCTCTCGGTATCAATGCAGCTCGATCCGGAATCGAAACAGTTGCGGTTCAAATCTCTAAATTGTTATGCCAGAATTCCGCTATGAGGCTATTTTTGCGTAAAGGGTAGTTTTCAATTCTCTCTCTGTGCGATACCATTTTATAGAAGGCTAGCTTTTCAACATTTTATGAGGGAGGGATTGAAATGTATAATGCTCTGATTGTCGTAGACATTCAGAACGACTTCTGCCCCGGTGGAGTCCTTGCCGTGCCAGAAGGAGATTCTATAATTCCAAAGGTCAACGAACTGCTTGCAGCATATCCGCTGAGTATTCTGACTCAGGATTGGCATCCACTTATGCACTGTTCTTTTGCTTCCTCGAAAGGACTTCCTCCTTTTTCGTTGGATATGGGAACAAGACCTCCCTCAGTGCTCTGGCCCGATCACTGCGTAGCAGGAAGTCAAGGAGCCGATTTTCATCCCGCACTTCAATCCTGGAGAGCTCGCTATATCTTTAGAAAAGGAACGCGAAAAGAACTCGATAGCTATTCAGCTTTCCTAGAGAATGATGGCATAACATCTACAGGACTTGAGGGACTTTTATCCTCGCTTGGAGCGAATAGAGTTATTGTATGTGGATTGGCGACTGATTATTGTGTAAAAGCGACAGTCTTGGATGCAAGAAAATTAGGATTTGAGGTTGTAGTGGTTGAAGATGCTATTAAAGGGATCGGCGCAGCGCCAGACGACATAGATAACGCTAAAAAACAGATGTGTGATGTCGGCTGCGTTTTTGCGCAATCTAGCGATCTGGTATCATCAACTCCATAATAGTTATTTCTCCATCGAAAGGAATTATATGAATTGTATTTATCAAAATGCCCTCTTTACAGATTTCTATGAACTGACAATGGCTCAGGGCTATTGGAAGCGTCAGATGACCATGCCTGTGGTCTTCGACTATTTTTTTCGTAAACACCCATTCAATGGTGGTTATTCCGTATTTGCAGGTTTGGCCACCCTTATCGAAGCGCTCGAGGAATTCTCTTTTTCTCAGGATGATCTGGAATACCTCTCGACATTGGGCCTCTTTGAGGACGGCTTTCTTGACTATTTATCTTCCTTTAGGTTCAAAGGAACAATATATTCCGCTCGAGAAGGCGAATTTATCTTCCCCCAGGAGCCTCTTTTGCGCGTTGAGGCTGATCTGATTTCCGCACAGATCGTCGAAGGTCTGGTGCTCAATGTGCTCAACTTCCAGAGCCTTATCGCTACGAAGGCCACGCGAATCTGGAATGCTTCACACCGTGGTTCGATTATGGAATTCGGTTTGCGAAGAGCTCAAGGGGCAGATGGAGCTCTATCCGCAAGCCGGGCTGCCTTTATCGGAGGCGCAATGGGAACCTCCAATACTCTTGCAGGGAAGGAGTTTGGAATCTCCGTGCTTGGAACCATGGCGCATTCTTGGGTCATGTCCTATCCGAGCGAGCTCGACGCATTCAATGCTTACGCAGAAATTTACCCTCAGAACACGACCTTTCTCATCGACACCTACAATTCTCTTGAATCCGGCATCATAAATGCGATTGAAGTTGGCAAGAAACTGAAAGAAAAGGGTTACAGTTTCGGAGTACGCCTTGATTCAGGAGATATCGATTATCTTTCTAGAGCTATTCGAGCTAGGCTCGATGAAGCTGGCTTTGAGGATGCAAAAATAGTAGTATCGAACGAACTCGATGAAGAGATAATCGAAAGCCTAGTGAGCGACGGTGCGCCCATCGACATCTGGGGTGTAGGAACGAACCTTGTCACAGGCGGGAATGAAGCTGCTTTTGCAGGTGTCTATAAACTCGCCGCTATCGATCCTGAGGATAGACTGCGGCCCGTCATGAAATTCTCCGACAATCCCGAAAAATCGACCAACCCTGGCATCAAGAATCTTTGGCGCCTCTATGATGAAAAAGGCAGTGCTAGGCTCGATCTTATTTCTTGTCAAGATGAAAAGATACAAGAAGGAATCGAGTATATTGTGCATCATCCCAGCGCGGACTGGCGTCGTCTGAAAATAACGCCCGCTCGAGTGGAGCCTCTCCTTTTCAAAGTGATGGACAAAGGGATTAGGACAGAAACGCTTCCAGATATAAGGCAGATCCAGGCATTCATGAAAGAGCGGATAGAAGCCTTTGATTCCACATATTTGCGCCTTCTCAATCCGCACATTTATAAGGTTTCTATCACCGACAAGCTGTACGACCTAAAGGTCTTTCTTATTAATTCTTTTCTAAAGCATAAGCTATCACGGAACTGAGTTGCTTTATTTATTGCTTCTACGCTCTGGCTTCTTTAAAAATGGCGCTGCACCCGATGTGCCGGTTTTTTTGCAGAGTGCATCAAGCGAATACGCTATATCATCGCTCACAATGAGATCTTCATAGATTTCTTTATGCAGGAAGCCTTCTTCGACCATGTGCTTCAGCATTTCCAGTAAATGATCGTAGTAATGCTCAATGTTTAGCAAGGCTACGGGTTTTTGATGATATCCGATATATCGCCATGACCATACTTCGAAAAGTTCCTCCATTGTTCCTATTCCGCCAGGCATGCAGAGAAAAGCGTCAGCCTTTTTCTCCATTAGAGCTTTTCTTTCATGCATGTCATTTACCACAAGCAATTCAGAGAGCTCTTGTTGGTCAACGAGCTCGTAGAGACGCTGAGGAATGATGCCTACAACTTTTCCTCCATTCTTGATCGCAGCCTCGGCCACGATGCCCATTAGGCCTACATCTCCACCACCATATACAAGAACCATCTCCCTCTTTGCCAATGTACGCCCGAGTTCTTCTGCGGCTTTGGCATACGAAGGGCGGGCCCCAATGGAAGAGCCACAAAAGACGCAGAGGCTAAGAGACTGCGGAGGGCTGCTTTCCTGTGAGATATTCATTTATTCTTCTCTTGAATCGGGCAAAATCTATGCAGAACAATCTAGCGCTTATGAATAGAGAGTTCAATATGGAGGTGGGGGGAATCGAACCCCCGTCCCCATGCATGCGCTGCGCGCATCTACAGGTTTATCTGGTCAATGCATTGTCGGGAACCGGGGCACAGACCAGCACGCGGTCGGCTCCTTATTCCGATTTAGTGTCCCTCATAGGCACCGGACCGCCAGTGAGGTAAGCTCCCTAATGTCACAGACATCCATGGCGTCGGAAGCTGTCCGCCATGGCGTCCGTCGCTCACTGCTTACGCAGCGAGAGCGAGAGCGCCGTTTTTGTTGGCACTTAAAGGTTTTGCCACGTTAAGGAGAGTGGCTACTCCACCTGCAGCGCACACCACAAACCGCATAGGTCGAAACCAGTGCACCCCCAAGGTTATTCCTCCTATAAGAATAAGGAAATTCTAATAGAGAATCAAGCGCTCTGCAGCAATACTGGCTTTGAGGTTTAGGGCCGCTTTAAGAGATCCGGAATCATCAATTTTCAATTCTGCTGATATCGGGTAATGCCTTTTCTATAATACCACCGCCAAGCACTAGACCTTCTTCGGAATAAAGGACTGCTGATTGACCAGGCGCAACAGCTCGTTGGGGAATTACGAATTCTATGCGCGCACTTCCTGCTTTGTCGACCTCTGCGGTTGCCTCTGCTGGCTTATGGTTCTGCCTGATTTTTACTTTACAGACGATGCACTCTCCAACAGACTCTGGATTCTGCAGTCTAAAGGATCGCGCAATTAGTCCAGATGAAAAAAGCTCGTTACCAGGCCCAACGATGACGCGGTTTTGTTCGGCATCCAGACCAAGCACATAGAGGGGTTCTGTACCTAAAGAAATTCCAATGCCGCGCCTCTGGCCAATTGTGTAGAATGGCAATCCTCGATGCCTACCAAGAACATTACCCTTTAGATCTACAATGTCGCCAGGCAATGGTTCTCTGTTTTCAAAAAGAGGAGCATAGCTTCCTCCGCCAACAAAATCCTGGCTTTCGGATTTTTCCGCTGTTTCCAATCCATAGCTTTGAGCTGCTTGGCGTGTTTCCTTTTTTGTCATCTCTCCGAGAGGGAACATGATACTCGATAGACGTGCAGAATCTAGACCATAGAGAAAATAGCTCTGGTCTTTATCGATATCACGGGCTTCCCGTATATATGTAATACCATCGACCGTGCTCTTTCTTGCATAGTGCCCTGTGGCAAACATATCGATTGATAAGCCAGATTGTCTTGCTCTATCGATCAAGAAGCCGAACTTGAGATCTCGATTACAGACTACGCAAGGATTGGGTGTTCTACCTGCTAGATATTCGTTGCGAAAGTATTCTAGGACATATAGTTCATACTCATCAGCGAGATCTATGACATAGTAAGGGATGTCCAAGCTTGCACATAGACGTTGGCATACATCGATATCTTCTTCTTCGCTGGGGCCAAAGCATGAATGTTTGAGGTTTTCTTGTATTTTATATGCACCTTTCCATATCTTCATGGTGAGGCCGATCACATTGTATCCTTGCTCTTTTAGAAGGCATGCGGTAAGAGAGGAATCCACACCTCCCGAAAGGCCGACTGCGATAGTAATATCTTGATTCATAGCGAGCGTACTCTACTAGGAATGGAATTTTTATTCCAGCATTATAATTAATAGCCCAAATAGAATTGTAAGCATATTTGCATTTTTTAAAGTTTGTACTTGCTTTATCGGCTATATGCAGAGTAAAGTAGCTGCATGCAGGACGTTTTCATAGGTTTTACTTCTATTACATGGAAAATGCTGGTTATGTATAGCATCGGCGGAATTCTCATCTGGCTTGCAATCAAGAAGCAATATGAACCAATGCTTCTCCTTCCCATCGGCTTTGGAGCTATCCTGGTAAATCTGCCACTTTCAATTGCATGGGAACATGATGGGATACCGGGGTTTTTGCGGATTCTCTACGATGCAGGGATTGCGAATGAGTTATTTCCTATTCTCATTTTTATAGCTGTCGGAGCGATGATCGATTTCGGTCCTCTTTTTAGAAATCCCCTCATGATATTCTTTGGAGCAGCTGCGCAGTTTGGAATATTCGCAACAATGATCGTTGCAACTCTTCTCGGCTTCGATCTAAAAACCGCGGCTTCTATCGGTATTATAGGTGCAGCCGATGGGCCGACAGCTATCTATGTGGCAAATAAATTCGCAAAGGACTATCTGGCACCGATATCGGTAGCTGCATATTCATATATGTCTCTTGTGCCTATTATCCAGCCGCCAGTAATTCGACTTCTGACGACAAAGCAGGAAAGATGTATACATATGCCACTGCATGAAAAACAATCGCCACAGTGGCTCAAGATTCTTTTTCCGATCTTGGTGACGATGACCTCGGGTATAGTCGCTCCAATCTCAGTACCTCTTGTGGGTTCGCTTATGTTCGGCAACCTGATCCGCGAGTCGGGTGTGGTAGAAAGGCTTTCTCAAGTCGCACAGAATGAGCTGGCTTACCTGGTGACACTGCTCTTGGGCATTTCTATTGGAGGCTCCATGTCGGCTGAGAAATTCCTAAATTTCGATACTCTTCTCATTTTAGCCATGGGTCTTGTTGCTTTTATATTCGATACGGCCGGTGGGGTACTTTTTGCAAAATTTGTGAATCTGTTCCTTCCGAAAGAGAAGAAAATCAATCCAATGATAGGGGCTTGTGGTATCTCGGCTTTTCCGATGTCTGCGCGTGTAATTCAAAAGATGGCCAATGATGAAGAAAGGGGGAACATCATCCTCATGCAGGCCATTGGAGCGAATGTATCGGGCCAACTTGGTTCGATCATTGCTGGAGGACTAGTGCTCGCTCTTGTGCCTTTAATCGTCGGGTAGGAGTTCTATAATGGGATTTATTGATAATCTGCGAAACGCAAGCACTGCAATGCAGGCAATTGCTGTCTCTATTGGGGGCCTTCTTGGTGTTTTTGCCACATTGGCATTTTTCTTCTTGATGATCTTGGCGGCAGATCGCTTTAGCAAGCACCGGTGAAGGCAGGATACTACAGCCCGATTTTTCTAAGAAATCAGCCTATTGGGTGCCTCTTTTGGCAAGACTCAGACGGCCTTTACCCATCGAGCAAGGTCTCGACCTTTATTTTTTAGAAGCTCGCATGTCGCTTCATCTGGAGCTCCTGGCCATTCGACCGGTTCGATGCAACTCCATTTAAGGGATTCGAGCTTCATCTCAAATTCCTTTTTAGCTCCTCCTACCCAACCATAGCTGCCAATACGAAGTGCCTTGCGCTTATAGAGGTGTTTGCGCTCAAAGATATCGAGGATATAGGCTATTGGCGGGAACATTTTGTATTCATAAGTCGGCATTGCGATCAAGATGCCCTCGCTTTTATAGGCATCGGCAAGAACAAACGAGACATTTTCATCTGGTACTCTGTGGATCGAATAGGGCACTTTTTCTTCTTCGATTCCTTCGATCACATGCTTGAGTCCGAGCTCGGTATTTCCATACATCGAGCCCCAGATTATAGCAATTTCTTTTTCGCGAGGTCCATCTGAGTAACCTGCATAGCGCAAATAGCGTTCGATGATTCTATTGGGATCTGTTCGCCAGATAATGCCGTGGCTTGGAGCGATTACCCTTATGGGCAGACTAGAGAGCTTTTCAACAGCCCTTTTTACGAAAATGCTAAAGCTCGCAACGATGTTTGCATAATATCGAAGCGATTCCGCTTCGAAAAACTCATGCTCATCATCCGATATTTCATCATCGAAAATACGGTCGCCAAGTGCTCCATACGATCCAAAGCCATCACATGAAAAAAGAACTGCCCCCTCTTTTGCCCAGGTCATCATTGTTTCAGGCCAGTGGACATTGGGAGTTTCGAAAAATTGCAGGGCTTGTCCCATACCAAGATCCAGAATATCGCCTTCTTTTACTGCTTGGACACGATCGCGTTCGAAGTAGAAATTCTTTACAAGTTCCACGCCCTTTGCAGTAGTCAGTACAAGGGCTTTTTTATTGATCGAGAGAAACTCTCTAAGCCAGCCTGTATGATCGGGCTCAAGGTGATTTAGGATGATATAGTCGATTTCTTCGAGAGCTACGCCAAGTGAAGCTAGTTGGCTCTTGAGTTCATTTGGAGCGCCTACCCAGTCTCTGACAAGGTCGATTAGAGCGATTTTTTCAGCTTTTACAAGATAGCAATTCAGTGAAACTCCATAAGGAATAGGCCAGATACCTTCGAATAGGTCATCGCTTCGTATATCGGCATGAAGCGCAAAGATGTGGTCGGTAATTGGATGGACTTTCATTTCATATCTCCTTCTCTCGAATTATATACAATATAAAAGGCTGTATATTTATTCGAGAATACTCAGAAATTGCCCGTGCCTGCCGATAGCTTTATGCCAATAGTAACAGGCCTGCCCCGGCCCAAGAAGCCATATTCCGTATCATCCGCTCCGAAAACGAATGTAGAAAAGACTGAAAGTTTGAGATAATCGGCGATTTTCCAGCTCAACATTGGTTGCGCAAATCCAGAGATATCAGAAAAATTCATAATACCGAGGGCTGAAATCGAGAAATCGCTGCCACCTATTTCAGAGAATGAGATGCTTGCGGCTCCATAGTGCTGGCCGGAGAGAAAAGGGAAATTCTTTAAGTTTCCTGCCGCTATGGAATATAGAATTAGATTCTTCACAACAGTCGGCTGAGATTGATAGGAATTGAAAAGAGCGGTTCTATCGGCATTCGAATATCCCTCGCCATTGAAGTAGTATTGCGCAATAGCTGTAAAATTGTCATTTGGGTTGTTATATAGGAAACCTATTGTAGCCGAAGGATATAAGGTATTTCGAATATCGTCTGAAGATATTTTGTAGTATGGATCAGTGGATTTGAAAGAATTATAAAAAGTCTTCGGGCTTCCACGCGCTATGACTCCTTCGGCAAAAACATCTAGATTCCAGATTGGACCGGTTAGTGTTAAGGCAGCACGTTCGGTAGTGTCGTATCGATAGTAGCCGCTCAAACCTAATTCATAGTTGCCAAGAAGAAATTCTGCCTTTGCAGCGAGAGCAGTGGTTTCGAAATCAGGATTATTTGTATCAAAGATAGTATAGAAGCTCAGCGTGTTTTGGCTTGGTCCATAGGGGATGAATACCCTAAACTGTAATGGGCCTTCGCGCTGTGCCGTTGGATCTAGAATATCTATTGATTCCAGGTTGATTATATCGGCTGGACTAAAGAAGTATCCGACACCCCATTTCACTGTAGCCTTTCCGAAACGCATATATGTAGTATCTCCAAGCTGGAAATCCGAAAACAGTTCGAAAATGCGGACATCGGGCACTCTTACCGATTTAGATGTTGTTTTCATGGTATCGGGATCGGTTATCGTTACAAGGTTTGTCTCTGAAAATGGCCAAGCGGTCTTGAATGAACCATGTACCCTGAAATCCTCTTGGGGACGTGCATCGAAGTATACAAGGCTGCTCAACTTAGGTGACAAATTTTGAGAATCTGGATCTATAAGGTCAAAGCCCGCTGTCCAAGGATCATTCCATATCCAAGAAGACTCTACGGTTCCGCTGATACTTCCACCGATTTTCACAGTCTCGGTTTTCAAAAAGCTCTGAAGAGGATTTGTCTGTCCAATCAATGAACCCTGCGATTCTCCTTGGTCGGAAGTTTCTCTGTCTTGCTGCACCACTATTTCATCTCCAAATAGTGCGTCGATATCATTGCTATCTTCTTGCGCTGATATGCTGAAGGGCGCAGCAACGATAATTAGACATAGAGTACCAATTGCCTCCAATCTCTGAATAAAGCTCATCACTACCTCCTTTATTGCCTCCTATATTACCTGCTCACTTGTTCAAGGAAGGCTTTGGTAAACACTCTATTGGGCAAGGGAGACACAGATTGTTCTGCCATGGTGATCTGGCTCTTTTCTCCTTTGTTGACTTCATCGACAATCAATATCTGCGAAGGAAGGAGTTTTCCTTCAAGCTCGACATATTTTGGATATGCAGTAGTTCGCATTAGTCGTCCATTCACAGAGTAGTCTTCTCGTTTGAGCAGCATTGTCATATCTTTGCGTATATATAGCACTACCCGATCATAGGCTACTTCATTTGTTCTTGCTTTTAGATCCAATATCCACACAGGAAACTTGCCCACCATACCATCGGTCATCTTCGTCACCGTATAATCCTCGGCAAAGGTGCTGAGCGTAAAATCAGAATTCTTTGCTTTAGTGTTCTGCAAGTTCTCTTTCATAGAAGAATGCGAAAACTTGCGACTCGTCGGATCATAAAACCAGACATTATCATCTTCCCTGAGATAACCTTGTCCTTTGTTCACTTCCGGGAGCAGAATCAATATTACGAATTGCTTTTTTGAATCTCTGCGAAATACTCGTGCTTGCGTCACGCTATCTTTTTCTCCTGGTTTTTGGGTGACAATAGTAAAAACAGCAGAAAAATCCTTACCTGAAAAGTCGCTTAAATCATCGACTTGCTTGATAAGCGCTCTTGGATCTGGCCTTGATTGAGCAAGCAAAGGATTCAATGCTACAAAGAGCAGCGTTGACAATGTAACGATAGAATAAGCCTTTCTCTTTAGGCCTCTTGCTTTATGAAATACATTCGAGTGCATGCTAAAAGACTCCCATTTATTTTACGGTTCTCAAGGCTTCTGCTGGTGGCAATTTTGCCGCAGCATTTGCTGGCGCATATACTGCAACGAGTGTAAGCACCGCTATAAGAAGAATATTGCCTATTGCGCGAAGCGGTGGCACATAGAATGAAAAATGACCGCGCTTCAAAATCAAGAATACTGGAGAAAGTGGATCAAAGCTTATAAAAGTCAAGAGGCCCATAGCGATTAGTGCCAAGATTATTCCTGCAATGGCACCTGCCAGCGCAAGCAATAGTGCTTCATATAGAAACATTGATCGGATTTCATTCCTTTGAACACCGATAGCCCGCATCGTTCCAATTTCTCGGATTCGCTCATACATGGCCATTCGAAAAGTGTTAGAGATACCAATCATAACAATGGCGAAGAGAACTATCAAAACCACTGTGCTGCCCGTATCGAGCGCAACTACTATTTGCTTTGCTTGGGCAAGAACATCATCGATTGTATAGAGCCTATATTTGGTCCCTGTCCATTGTTCGGTTTTTTGCTCAAGAAGCATCGCCTGAAATGGGGTCATCGAACCATCTTCCTTTTTTGTTGAACGATCGAAGAGGTTGAGTCCCATGCCCTTCATCGAAGTATATAGCGCATTAGCAAAAGGCCCCGAATCTTCCAGTCTTTTTAGCATTATGCCAAGAGACATGTATTCATTTTTCCCTAGACCGATGAGATTATTGAGATATTCAAGCTGCACATAGGTCATCATAGAGCCAACAAAACTCGAATCTATAGTTATCGCTGCTACGCGGAATTCGCCGACATTATTCTGACCTGTTACAGTCTGCAATTGTGCAACCAATACGTCTCCTGGCAGGACATTGAGTTTTTTTGCAATGCTTTGGGATATAATGATAGCATTAGGCCAGGAAATATTATCCCAATTCCCGTCAACAAGAGCAAGTCGTTCTTTTATCATTCCAGAATGAGACAGATCGATGCCGGTGAGTGTCTGCTGCATGCTCTTGCCCTCAAAAATCAGCGTAGCTATGGTCTGGCTGGTTTTCTGAAGGCTAACCCATTTTTGTCCAGAATCCTCTAAGGCTTGCATTATCACCGAATCATCGCGAATTATCGATATACGCTTGCCTGATGCTGTATATTCGGATCCACTAACGAAGACATGGCCGCCCATCAGGTATGAAAAATTATCCGATATATTTTTGACAAATGATCCAGCAAACCCGTTGATGATCGTTACTATCATTATTCCAAAGGCTATTGCTCCTGCAAGGAGCATAGTTCTCTTTCTTTGCCGCATTAGATTTCTTGCAGCGATGCGGAGCAATACTACATTCATGTACTTCCCTCCTATTCTTCCTGCATCGCTCTTACTGGCTGGATTTTCAAGGCCAGCGAAACAGGGTAGAGGTGGGCAATAAAGCCTACCGCTATCATTAGTATGATTGCAAAAAAGACATTTCCCGCTGTCGCAATGGGATTTAAGTATCGCCCACCGAATAGAACAAGGAAAAACGGATTTGTAGCCTCGATTCTAAGCGATTTAAGGATTTCGATAATCAAGAGGCCTAGTCCTGCTCCAATTGAAGCCGAGACCAGTGCAAGCGCCATTGCTTCAGCCGCAAACATGGTGCGCACAAAACCCTTGCCGGCCCCAATGGCGCGCATAGTGCCTATTTCGCTCGTTCGTTCGATTACAGAAATGACAAAGGTATTCATTATGATTATGATGGCGACGATGGAGAGGATAATAATGGCAACTGCAAAGATAAGACGCACAACATCTACAGACTGCCCATATGGACCCGCAGCAGCTTGCCAACTACCTGCAACAGCCTGAATTCCTTCTTTTTCAAAAGCCTTATTTAAAGAAGAAATGATGCGATTTATATTTTGAGGAGAATCCGCTTTACCTACAATGAATTGCCATGCTCCTTCATCCGGCTTCAAAGGATCTATATTGCTGGGTTTGGACAATTCCCTGGCTATCGAATTGACATCGAAATGTTCCGAGGTTTCGGAAGTCACGATTATGTCATCGCCGAATAGCTCATCGGGGTCTTCTATTGAAAGCATACTCGTCTCTTCGGGCTTAAGATGTATTGGTTCATTGGCTCCTACAGTCATGCCACTCATTACACGAAGAGATTCGATATCGATATAAGCAAGCTGCTCAGGTGCAGTGCCTTGTTCTTTTAGTCGAAAGATGCCGACAATAGGGAGCTCCCTCAAGCGAAAACCGATTGTAGAAAAACCCTGGATAAGGAGAGGATCGCCTATCGAAAGAGGTTTCTCGAACCAATCTGAAAATTTATAGAATTGACTCTCATTGATCATAATGCCAGACTGCCCTGGTTTTAATTTCTCTCCTGCGACAATTTCCACGGTTTCAAAGAGGTCCCAATATGTCGATGCATCGATTCCAAAAAGGAATAAAAATCTATCCTGAGGCTTGATTTTCTTTTGAGAGTTCTCTCCTGTTGCCTGATCACCATTTTCGCGAATTACCTGAGAAAAACCTGTTGCGAGCGAAGAGGTTTTGTTTAGATGGGGAATCGATTTTACGATAGAAAGCACTTTATCATACTCAGGAATTATCGGAGTTTCTGCCATGCCGCTGGTGGAAGTGACGCCGAACAGCGATACCGGACCATCACTCGAAATACCAGAGATGAAAATATCTCCTGTATATACATCTGAAAATGTCGAGCGAACCCCTTCCTCGGTTGCGTTGATAAAGGCTGTGCCAAGCACCAAAACCATGGCTCCCATTGCTAACAAAAGCCCAATGATGAGGCTTTTGGATCTATGGGCCTTAATGTTGCGGAAAGCTATCTTAAAAATGACCGCCATTCTCAATTCTCCGCCGACGCCGCAAAGGCATTCTCTTCAAGAGTATCTTCGCCACTCCGTCTATTCTCGATTACCATGCCATCGCGCAAGCGAATAACATGATCGGCGATATTGACGATTTTTGCATCATGGGTAGAGAAAATGAAAGTCGTTTCCAATTCTCGGTTTATCTTCTTCATGAGGTCGATTATTTGTTCTCCTGTTGTGGAATCTAGATTAGCGGTAGGCTCGTCGGCGAGAACAATCGAGGGCTTTGTTACCAGAGCTCGTGCTATTGCAACGCGCTGGCGCTGCCCTCCCGATAGCTCATTGGGTTTATGATTCCGCCACTCTGTAAGGCCTACTTCCTCGATGAGGAACTCTATCCAGCTTTTCCATTCGCTCTTGGGGACTTGGGTTTTACCAAGAAGCAGCGGGAATTCGATATTTTCGTAGACATTTAAGACAGCAATGAGATTGAAGGACTGGAAAATAAAGCCCAGAATTTCGTGTCGGAGGCGAGTAAGCTCTTTATCCGAAAGACCCTTAGTGTCCTTTCCGTCAATGATAAGTTCGCCTGATGTCGGTACATCGATAAGGCCCATTATGTTGAGTATGGTAGACTTTCCCGAGCCCGAAGGGCCAGCGATAGAGACAAAATCGCCTCGTTCGATAGAAAAAGAAATTCCCCTGAGAGCGGGAACAACCACATTCCCCAGATAATAGTCCTTTTTTACATCGATCACCTGAATTATCGGCATGGTTTATCCACCTTGAAAAAGATTGTGTTGCTAGGAAAAAATAGCGATTTCTACAATCTATGACAATATGAGTCTAAAATTAAAGATAATTTTGACGCCGATTTAATAAACTAGAGTGCTCGCAGAATACATTGCTATATGAATGCCAGATACACACCCAATGCAATATATAGCTTTTTGTTCTAGTTCAGAAGTCCTTCTTAGGCGCCTTAGAGTCCAGCCTCATGCGCTTCTATTTCTTCTTTGAATGTGTCAGCAAGGCGCTTCACTCCTTCCTCGATCTGTTCGTAGCTCGAATAGGAGAAGTTTATGCGCATGGAATTTACTTCTGGATCATCGTAATAAAAAGAACTTCCCACTACATAGGCTACCTTCTTTTCGATTGCCTTGTAGAACATTTTATCTGTATCAATGTAGCTAGGCAAAGACAGCCACAAGAATAAGCCGCCTTCTGGTTTTGTCCATGTGAGATCTGGATGTTTGGGCATATAGGCATCTAGCTTTTGCAGCATGAAATTGCGTTTATCGTGGTAGATGGCACAGGTATTCTTGAGGACTTCTTCGAGTTTGCCGGTTGCCATGAACTGAGCGACAATCTTCTGGGTGAGCGGGCTTGTGCAGAGATCCACCGCTTGCTTTGCAACAACCAGTTTTTGAATGATATCCTTGCGTGCCAGAATCCAACCTATTCGTGTTCCAGGCGCAAGTATCTTAGAGAATGTCTTAAGGCCAACCACAATGCCAAGGTTCTGCATTTCCAGTTCTAGCTGGTACAAGGAAGGAATGGATTCACCCATGAATCTGAGTTCTCGGTACGGAGCGTCTTCAACGATGAAGAGCTCTTCACGATAGGCAAATTCTATAAGCGCCTTACGCTTTTCAAGACTCCAGCATACTCCTGTAGGATTCTGAAAGTCCGGAATTACATAGATGTATTTTATTCGCTTATTCTCATTCTTAGCGCGAGCGTATTGTCTCTCGAGCTCAACCATGTCTAAGCCATCGTTAGCATTAGAGAAGGGAATGCCGAGCACCCTTCCTTGATAGGATTGGATTGCTTGAATCGCTCCGAGATAGGTAGGACGCTCCGCAATAACATATTCTCCTGGATCGAGGAAGAGTTTTGGAACCATATCGAGAGCCTGCTGGCTTGCCGAAGTTATGAGAATATTATCTGGATCGAGATCAATGCCATGAGATGACTCGTATTCGATGATTCGAGCTTTTAGATCATTATCTCCTTCCGTCGTGCCATATTGGAGGATTTTGTCACCATATTTCCTAAAAACCTGATCGCTTGCTTCTCTGAGTTCTTCGACGGGAAAGGTCTCTGGGGCAGGAAGCCCACCTGCAAATGAGATGATGTCCGGTTGATTAGTAAGCTTAAGCAATTCTCTAATGACTGATTTCTTCATACTATGGGCATTTGCGGACAGATACACTGAAAGGTCCTTCATTGATATGTCCTCCTTGATTTGTAGTTCTTATTTTTATCCTACTCCAGTTTTTATGATTCGTAAATATATGTTTTCAAAATTCTATGCCTGCGTTTCATTATTTGAAATAACAACCAAGGTACTTGTCGTATGATTTGTCCTTGTTATACTTTGAAAATCAAGAGACCAATAAGAGGAATGTCCCAATGCCGCTAAATTGTGGTATTGTGGGTTTGCCCAATGTAGGGAAATCCACTATTTTTTCTGCCCTTACAAGAGCAAAAGTGGATGCTGCAAATTATCCTTTCTGCACAATAGATCCCAATGTCGGTATTGTTCCACTGCCAGACAAGCGCTTGGATAGGCTATTCGAGATATTCAAACCAAAAAGAAAAGTACCTGCAGTGGTTGAGTTTGTCGATATTGCGGGTCTTGTTCGAGGAGCTTCGAAGGGAGAGGGTCTTGGCAACCAATTCCTTTCCCATATTCGCGAAGTTGGCATGATAGCACATGTGGTGCGATGTTTCGATGATCCCAATGTGGTTCATGTAGCCGGCAAGATAGATCCGGCCGACGACATCGAGGTTATTCATACTGAGCTTGCACTAGCCGATTTAGAGAGTATCGACAGGAGGCTGGATAAGCTAAATCGCCAGGTCAAGGTTCAAGACCCGAATCTCAAAAAAGATATCGAAAAGGAAATTGCTGTATTACAGAAGCTGCGTCCAGCTTTGGAAGAGGGAAAACCTGCCTCTACAGTGAATTTGGAGTCCGAAGAGCTAGATTACGCACGGCGCAGCTTTCTGTTGACTCTCAAGAAAGAATTATTCGTCTGCAATGTGGATGAATCCGGAATCAAAGCAAATAGGTATGTCGATATAATAAAATCAATTGCCGGGAAGCAAGGTTCCGAAGCCGTAGTGATCTGCGGAAAGTATGAGGCTGAGCTCGCCGATATCGAGGATTCTGAAGAGCGAGCTGAGTTTTTGCATAGTATTGGATTAGAAGAGCCCGGACTTTCTGTGCTCGCCCACGCGGCTTATAGGCTATTGGGGCTCCGCACTTTTTTTACCACCGGGGAAGACGAATGTAGGGCTTGGACAATTAAGGTTGGAGATAAGGCGCCAACCGCAGCAGGTGTTATTCATAGCGATTTCGAAAAAGGCTTCATAAAAGCCGAAGTCTATCATTACAATGACCTCATGAATTATGGTTCGGAGAATGCTGTACGAGCGGCAGGTAAAATGCGACAGGAAGGGCGCGACTATGTGGTTCAAGACGGGGATATTATGTTTTTCAAGTTCAATGTCTAATGGGGCTTGAATAGCTATACATCTGTCAAGCATACTTGCCTTTATGCCTGTGACCACAGTATGATTTTGGAATAATGGACAAGCTGATCATCAAGGGTGCACGAGAACACAATTTAAAAAACATCGATCTCGAACTTCCCAGAAACAAGCTCATCATCATTTCGGGCTTGTCGGGTTCAGGGAAGAGCTCTCTTGCTTTCGATACTATTTTTGCAGAAGGCCAGAGACGCTATGTAGAATCTCTGTCTGCGTATGCAAGGCAGTTTCTGGGGCGGATGGACAAACCAGATGTCGATTATATCGAAGGTCTTTCTCCAGCTATTTCAATCGAACAAAAGACAACCACGCGCAATCCTAGATCGACTGTTGGCACAGTAACTGAGGTATATGATTATCTGAGACTTCTATTTGCAAGAATAGGTGTTCCTCATTGTCCTTCCTGTGGCAGGGAGATTCGCGAGCAAAGTGTGGACCAGATTCTCGATGTTATTCTTTCATGGCCAATAGGCACAAAGATGCAAGTCTTAGCTCCTGTAATACGAGGCCAGAAAGGTGAACATAAGAAAATACTGGAGGATGCTCTCAAACAGGGCTTTCTGAGAGCGCGAATCGACGGGCAATTCATCGAGCTCGAATCTCCTCCCGCCCTCGAAAAACAGAGAAAGCATACGATCGAGCTTGTGGTGGATCGCATCATGCTATCCGAAGAGAGCCGCCGCCGTGTTGCTGAGGCAGTAGAGACTTCGCTCGGCATAGCAAATGGCATCGTCACCATCGTGCGCGAGATGGATGGCCAAAAAAAAGAAGAGTTCTTTAGCCAAAAAGGCGCCTGTCCGATTTGTGGAATTTCTTTGCCAGAGATGGAGCCAAGGCTTTTTTCTTTCAATGCTCCTCAAGGTGCATGTCCTGCTTGCAGCGGTTTGGGCATGAACATGGAGTTCGACCCTGGTTTGATTATTCCAGATAAAAGCTTGTCATTCAACGAAGGAGGTTGCGCACCCTATAAGCCTAATTCAGCATGGAACCGCTCAAGATTTGAGGCACTTGCAGATCATTATCATTTTAGCCTAGATACTCCTTTCGATAAGCTACCTTCTCATGTAATAGAAGCCATACTCTATGGTTCTGATGACAATATCCATGTTCGCTACAACAATAGAGATAAGACTGGCTATTTCGAGTATGAGTCTAGGTTTCCCGGAATCTTAGCAGACCTACGCCGCCGTTATATGGAATCGACAAGCAACGATATAAAGGATTGGCTAGAGTCGTTCATGATCGAAAAAGAGTGTGAAGCATGTCAAGGGAAAAGATTAAGGCCGGAAGCTCTCGCTGTAACCATTGGTGGTAAGAATATCTACGAGATTTCATGTATGCCCGTAGAGGAGTCAGTACAATTCTTCAAGTCTCTCAAACTCACCGATACTGAGGCTCAAATTTCGAAGCTTATTCTCAAGGAGATTATTGCGCGGCTTGGCTTTTTGCAGAATGTGGGGCTTGAGTACCTTACGCTTGAGCGCCAAGCATCGACTCTCTCAGGTGGCGAAGCACAGCGAATCAGGCTTGCGACACAGATAGGTAGCTCGCTTGTGGGTGTGCTTTATATTCTGGATGAGCCGTCCATAGGTCTTCATCAGAGAGACAATCAGCGGCTAATCGATACACTCACATATCTTAGAGACCTTGGTAATACCCTCATAGTCGTTGAACACGATGAGCAAATGCTCCGAACAGCTGACTATATCGTGGATCTCGGACCAGGAGCAGGCGAGCATGGAGGCTATGTAGTAGCTCAAGGCAGCGTGCAAGAGGTCACTGCCAATCCGCAGAGTATCACAGGGCAGTACCTCGCAGGTACGCTCAGAATCGAGGTTCCAGCTGCCCGACGCAGGGGGAATGGCGCTTGTATTACTCTTACAGGCGCAAGCGAACACAATCTCAAGAACATCGATGTAAAGATTCCTCTTGGAAAGTTCGTATGCATCACGGGTGTCTCGGGCTCTGGTAAAAGTACTCTCTTATCGGATGTGCTCTATCCTGCAATCTCGAATCGGATAATGCGCTCTTCAATTAGGGAAGGGGCTTACAAAAGCCTTGAAGGAATTGAATATATCGACAAAATCATCAATATCGACCAGAACCCTATAGGAAGGACACCGCGATCGAATCCAGCCACCTATGTCGGCGTTTTTACCCCTATAAGGGAACTGTTTGCAAGCCTTCCTGAATCGAAGGCTAGGGGCTGGAAACCAGGAAGATTCAGTTTTAATGTCAAGGGCGGACGCTGTGAGCATTGCCAGGGCGATGGCACGATCAAGATCGAGATGAATTTTTTGCCCGATGTGTACATCACCTGCGAGGTCTGCCATGGAAAGCGGTTTAACTCCGATACTCTCGATGTTCGCTTTAAGGGCAAAAATATAGCCGATGTGCTCAATATGACGGTTGAAGAAGCCAGTGAGTTCTTCGCTCATATCCCATCGATTGTGCATAAGCTTCAGACAATGCTCGATGTGGGGCTTGGATATGTTCGTCTAGGGCAATCTGCACTAACTCTCTCCGGGGGAGAAGCGCAAAGAGTAAAGCTCTCTCTCGAACTTGCGAGGCGGGCTACGGGGCGCACGCTCTATTTTCTCGATGAACCTACAACAGGACTGCATTTTGCGGATGTGCGCCAATTGCTCGAAGTAATTCGTAGGCTTGTAGACAGTGGGAATACCGTAGTCATGATTGAACATAATCTCGATGTCATAAAACAGGCCGATTGGATAATCGACCTAGGGCCCGAAGGAGGTGAAAGAGGCGGTAGGGTAATAGCGGAAGGAACTCCTGAGAAAATTGCCCTTTGTAAAGTTTCTTATACAGGCCAATACTTGCAGCGATTGCTAAACACCTAAACAATGGAGTTGGTATTCTTGTCAACACCGCATTCTTCCGTATACCATACGAATCGATGCAGCGCAAAATTGGCATTTTTTTTTTAATTCAGCTTTTGCTTGTGCCTCTTGCTGCCCAAGCTCAGACTCAGATTAATGAAGGCGCTTCTAAGCCTGAAGAAGTCATACCCAAATCTGACAACCAAATAACTCTGACTATAGAGCAGGCTGTGAGTGCCGAATATTTCAGTCTTGAAAATGGAACAAAAGAGCTTCGTCTTATGGGGCCTCTTGTTATCCGATTGATCGATTCCAGCGGAGTGACACATACGATAAAGGCTCAGTATGTTGTCTATAATCGTGATACGAAAGAAGTAAAAGCTATAGGCGATGTGGAATATACGCGCCAGACTGAATCTAAGACAGATATCTACAGAGGAGAATCCATAGCTGTAGATCTCGATGATAATTCTGGTGTTTTTATCGATGGTTCTTTCAATATGGAGTCAACGGCTTCTAGCTCCCGCAAACTGATAGTCCATTTTGAGTCTTTGATTTCCAGATCTGAAGAAGTGATTGCATTGGCCAATGGTTCCCTTACTGCATGCGATGCAATAAAGCCTCATTATATTCTGCGAGCAAAAAAGATCTGGCTATTCGAATCAGGAGATTGGGCAGCATCGAATGCGATTTTATATGTAGGTGCGATACCTGTCATGTGGCTTCCTTTATTCTATTATCCTTCTAAGGCATCGAAATTCCATCCAGTGGTCGGTTTTCGATCTCGTGCTGGAGGTTTTTTGCAGACAACCACCTATCTTGCAGGAGTACAGAGTTCGGAAGTACAGAAGTCTTCTATGCTCTCAACGACTGAAGGAACATTAGGTTCCTTTGGAACTTATATTTCAAGAACTCAGCCCACTAGCGAAAGCAAGAACCAGACAAATATAGCGATCTTGGGGGATGTCTATTCATCTTTGGGGGTTTTTGCTGGGCTAAGGGGCGAATTAGCAAGTACCTATTCATACAATCTTTCTTGGCTCGTAGGAGCTGCCTTTTCGCGTTCTGTTTTTCTAGAATCGACTGGCTACTATTCTCCTTACGATAGTGCTGGCGATTATGAGTCGGTATGGAACAAATGGAAGCTTGCATCGATAGAGCTTCCTATGCGCATTTTATTGAATTTCGAGGCCTCTTCAAAAAAGAATAAAGCAGGACTAAAGTGGCAGATCAGTTTGCCTTTCTATTCCGATCCATTCGTCGAACAGGATTTTATGGATCGAAATGAATCTTATGATTTTTTTTCTATCCTGGGGAATTCTGCGCTCAGGACAATATATGAACGCAGTTCTTTCACGCAAAAAGCAAGCCTTTCGTGGTCATGGAATCCTTCCATTGAGAAAAATAATTTTGCTTTTACGCTTTCCAACCTTTCATCATCCTTTAATTGGAAGAGCAAATATGCTTCTACGGCTGGCATGAATTCTCAAGAGTTGCGCCTCAATGCAGTAGATCCCCAAAGACATTTCTTCTATCCCGATAGTGCACGCATTATTGATACAGCTTTTGCTTTGTCCGGTACCATTCTGCAGAGTAAGAATATGTCGTTGAAATGGACTAGCACGAATTCAAGCTTCATAGAAGATCGATTCTATAGTTCTCAATGGCAGAAACCTCAAGATATCGACTTTGGAAGCTGGTATTGGTTATATGGTGGCCGCAGCAACTCTAATCTGAATTCTTCCTATTCGATAGATAGCGCAGGATTGATTCTTCAGCTTTCGACCGGTTTACTAGGGCAAATACAATATCGACCTTATCTCTACGATGAACGTACAAATCCTACGACTGTGCATCCTTTCCTAATTGCAGACTACGGCTACAATACAGCGTATTGGAGCACTGGAACCAATTTGTTATGGGAGCCATTCAAGAAATCCAATATCCTTTCTGCCTCTAAAGTCTCTTATTCTATCCATGGTAAAGTAGCTAGATTGGCCTACGAAGGGCTAGATGGCAGTGGAGTAGATGCCTACCCTATTTATAAATTGTATTGGTTATCATGGGACCCAACTATGATATCCGATCATTCTATACTTACAGAGCTGGCTGCAAAGCTTGGATCCACAACAGAGCATTTGAGCTTTAAAGTTGCCCTGCCACCACTTCTCGAGAGTTATACCTTTTCAGGTTCGACAGGCTTAGGTCTAGCAACAATGGGGGCTAGCTATGTTATCTCTCGTAAAGATTCGCTAGAGGACCTCAAATCAACTTCATTAACCGGCAACCTTACTCTAAAGCCAACGAAAAAAATAGGTATTTCTGCAAACGCTGCTTGGGATTTCGATACTCAAGCCCCCTTAAGTCTCAGTACCGATCTATCAGCTTGGTCGTTCAACGCACGCTTTGTGGCTCAAAAAGCAAGCGGCTATATTTTCAAGGGCAGTTCATGGATTCAGGATGGAACTCAGTACTTCAGGCCTTCAACATTATCTCTCTCTTGGAAACCCACGCTGCGCTCAAGTGTGCCATTGTTCTCCAAGGATACGATAGGTTGGTCTGTCGAGGCAGATGGATTATTTACTCTCAATCAGAATCTCATTCAATTTACAAATTCTACATTTGGAGCGAATCTTGGCTTCTCCATCAAGAATTCTACAGGATTGTCTTTGAATTTTGCACTTTCCTCTGTCAATTCTTCATTCTGGCGATATTATACATCCCTGCTTCCCAAATCAGATGACTTTGACCCTGAGAACTATTCCAAAAACTTCTTCTTGGATCTTTGGAACTCTATGTCTATTTGGGATATGAATAAGCTAAAGAATACTCTTTTTAAGTTACAGAGTCTAAAGCTGGGGCTTTCAATGGATGCCCATGATTGGGTATTGTCCGCAAATATTGAAGCTGGACCAACGCTTGTCACAGCATCATCAACTCAACCACTGCCTCACTATGAGATGGAAGTTGCCTTCAACCTGGCGGTTACATGGAAGGATATCCCTGCAATAAAGGGCTCGGTAAATTACTCAGAAGGTGCATTTGAGCAATGAGCATGTGAGTCCGCCTTAACAATTAAGCTGGCGTTGAAAGGCCTAAAATCCGCCAATCAACAGCGGACAGTCAATAGACAATAGTGCAGATGAGACCAAGAGGCTGGAAAGAGCCTCTTGGTATTAGTATATTATTAAGGAAAGACCATTTCTATACAGGAGTGCGATTGAGTCCTTCACATATTGTGCTCGAAGATACCCAAGTGTTTGCCGAGCTTTGTGGCGCAAACGATTACAATCTATCTGTGATTGCAAGTCTTTTAGGGACTCATGTGCTTACAAGGGGCAATGAGCTTTTTGTCGAAAGCGATGATCCGGGAGTGCTAAGCCTTTTTTCACGCCTCATCAGCGCAATTGGAACTTCGATAGAAGAAGGTGTACCGGCTACTCCAGAGCTTATCATAGCTCTGCATGCCGAGCTTACACCCGAAGGAAGTCAATCTTTCAAAGCTGCGATAGAGAATGCTGCGGAGGAAAATGAGAGTGAAATCTCGAGATTCCTCGATAACTGCATACAGATACCTAATGGTTTTGGTAAAGTATTTCCGCGATCTGCGGGGCAGAGCCTTTATCTTCAAGGCATTGCATCACATGACCTCATTTTTTCTATAGGGCCAGCAGGAACTGGCAAAACCTATCTCGCCATGGCCTATGCACTGAGGGAGCTCTTGACGCGATCGAAACGGAAGCTAATTTTAACACGACCTGTAGTAGAAGCAGGAGAAAGCCTTGGTTATCTGCCGGGTGACCTTGAGCAGAAGATAAATCCCTACCTCCGTCCCCTCTACGATGCCATGGAAGCCTTGGTTCCATACGAGACCATTAGGCGGCTCGAAGAGAGCAGGGCAGTAGAAGTGGCACCTCTCGCCTATATGCGTGGTAGAAGTCTTGCCAACTGTATAGTTATTCTAGACGAAGGCCAGAACACTACAAAAGAGCAAATGAAGATGTTTCTTACCCGACTTGGAGAGCACACGAAAGCGATCGTTACAGGGGACATCACCCAGATAGATCTCCCCAAGAAGACAGAGTCGGGTCTCATTCATGCCATAACCCTCCTTGCAGATATCGATGAAGTATTTATAAGCAGGCTCGATGCCCGCGATGTGGTTCGGAGCTCTCTGGCCAGGAAAATTATTGAAGCCTATGAAAAAGAATAGTCAAGAATCCTGGTTCTTTGAGCTGAAAAAATCTCTTCGCTCGGTTCAACCACCGCTTTGGTTGTTCTTTGCCGCAATTGTGATAGCGGCAATTGGTCTGATCCTTGTTGGACCATCATCAATTGCAAGCCGTAGCTCACTAAAAGCGATAAGAGTAGGTGAGATCGCTGAGACTGATATTTATGCTGGCAAAGACACTATCTATATCGATAAAGAGGCGACACAGAGAAAGATTCAGGCTGAAGAGAGATTAGTACTTGCAGTCTTTGTGATGAATGACAAAATCACTGCATCCATTCGCGAAAAGACTGAAGAATTCTCTTCATATTATTTACAACTTCTAGGCAGTAATTCTGGAAGCATCAATGCTTTATCGCTAATGCTTAGCAGCCGTTTCCCTGATCTCCTGCAATCCGATCAATATGAGCATCTTGTCCGCGCAGAGCTGAATGCTCAGACCTTCGTATATGTCAGCGATATTGTAGAGAGTCTCTTGAGCAAAGGCATTATCTCCGTGCCTAAAGGCGTCTTCGATCGATTCAATCCGGATTATTATGAACTAGTAAGAATATTGAACGGAAGGGAAGAGAGCGAAAAGATTGCCGTCAGCAGCATGATTACGCTTGTCAATCTTGGAAATCGTCTGGAAGATGAAATGGATGCCAGGCATATCCCTGAATCTCTAAAGCAATATGTGAGGTTTTTGGGGAAGGCGCTCTTAAGGGAAAACGCTTTTTTTGATCAAAATCTTTCAGAGAAGAGGCTTGCCGCGGCGCGCGCTCGTGTAGAACCAGTGACGCGCTTTGTCAGCAGGAATGAAATTTTGGTGCGCAAAGGGGAGCTCATTACACCAGAGGTTTATCAGCAGATAAAGACTATTCGTTCTTCGATCCTTGTCTCAGATATCGGCGTGCTTCTTACAGGGCTCGGGCTCCTTTTGGTAGCTTCTTTACTAGGCCTTCTTCTTTCGAGGATGCCCGATCTGTCGGATTTCCCTATAGATCGCTCCTCACTAATATTCTTGCTGATTTCGTTTCTCATTCTTTTCTATTGGATTCTTGTAATTCAAAATTTATTGAGTGGGAAGAGCTTCTCACATGGAGCTCTTTTTGTGCCGGCATCATTATTTGCTGGCCTTGTTTCGCTCCTCTATGGAGCACGAACAGGTATTTTTTTTAGTTTGGTTTCCTTCTTTCTTACAGGTGCCGCTACAAATCTAAATGCTCAATTTATGATCGGTATTCTGCTAGCTGGAATTTCTGCAACGCTCATTATGCGCACAGCACAGACTCGCATTATGCTTGCTAGAGCAGCGGTCTTACAGGCGCTTGTCCAAGCGATGCTGGCAATGATACTCCTCTTGAATCAAAAACCAAGTGCAGCGGAAGTCTTACAGGCTATGGGCCTGGGAGCGCTCAACGGATTTGCGGGCGGTTCTTTTATCCTCTTGCTTTTGCCTCTCTTTGAGCGCCTCCTTGACCGTTCAACGCAATTCAGACTCATGGAGTTAGCAGATACAAACGCTCCTATTTTAAAGGAGATGCTAATGAAGGCTCCTGGCACCTATGCTCACTCGGTAAATGTTGCAAATCTTGCGGAAGCTGCTGCTAAGGACATAGGCGCAAATCCGCTCTTGGCGCGCATTGGAGCCTACTATCACGATATCGGGAAAATTGACCACCCCGAATATTTTGCCGAGAATCAACAAGGTATCAATCTGCATGACAAGATCAATCCAACTCTCTCCGCAAGCATAATAAGACGCCATGTCAAGGATGGTATAGAAAGAGCTCGAGAAATAGGTCTACCAAAGGAAGTCATTGAAATAATAGGCCAACATCATGGCAACTCTGTAATGGAAGCAATTCTGGTAAAAGCAAAAGACGCTGCAGCACAAGTTGATGTTTCGTCTTATAGCTATCAAGGCGAGCGGCCAAGAAGCAAAGAAGCGGGGATAGTAATGCTTGCCGATAGCATCGAGGCAGCCTCTCGCTCTCTAAAGAATCCTAATGCATCAAAGCTTGAGTATTTTGTTCATCAATTGATTCTTAATAAGCTCACCAATGGCCAGCTCTCTGATAGCGAGCTCACATTTAATGATATTGAGGTCGCAGAAAAGGCCTTTTTGCGAATTCTTCAATCGCAGATGCATACACGCCTAGAATATCCGGAGCAGAGAAAGCAATGAACACAAACGAAGTATTTTATTCGATGATTGGAATTGATGAGCCCTCTTGGGCGCAGAGATCTGCTGACTATGCACTTTCTGTCTTAGACGCACTTGGGAAAAAAGACTGGCAGATTTCTTTGACATTCTGCGATGATAATACAATACAGACCCTTAACAGAGACTATCGACATGTCGATTCTCCCACCGATGTACTGTCTTTCGTTCTTGGTGAGTATGAGCCAATCGAAGGCAGTGAGAGTATCTATCTCGCAGGCGATATCGTGATAAGTATTCCAGCGATCGAACGCAATGCCGAGGAATATGGAGTTGGAGAAGATGAAGAGTTGCGCCGTCTAATTATTCATGGCATTCTACACTTATCCGGTATGAGCCACGAAGATGATTCGCCGGATCAGCCAATGCTGCTGCTTCAGGAAAAACTCCTAAAGACATTGGGAGGAAATGTTATTCTATGAATATTCTTTCACAACTCTTTGGCTCACACGGAAAAACTGTTGAATCAAAGGACGAAGTCGTCGAAGAGCAAAGAGAAATGATCGAAGGCGTGGAGCATCTTCCCGAGACAATTGTTAGAGATGTGATGGTTCCACGTACCGATACCGTGTGCGTCGAAGATATTAGTCCCATCGATGAAATCCTCGAGACTTTAGTAGATTCTGGGCATTCTCGAATTCCAGTATATTCAGGTACCATTGATAACATAGTCGGTATCCTATATGCAAAGGATGTTCTGGCTGCCCTTGTGAAAAAAAGGCCTCTGGAAGTGAAGAGTCTTATGCGCCTTCCATATTTTGTACCAGAGACAAAGAGAATCGATACGCTTTTGAAAGAATTCAAACGCCGTCATGTCCATATAGCTATCGCAGTGGATGAATATGGAGGAACTGCCGGCATAATAAGCCTTGAAGACATAATCGAAGAAATAGTAGGGGAAATTCAGGATGAGTTCGACGAAGAGGCAGATCAGGTTGTGCCAATCGGAAAGAATCGCTGGTCCTGCGACGCCCGCATTCATCTAGAAGACCTCAATGATGCAATTGGTGCCGAGCTGCCTTATGAGGAATATGATAGTCTAGCTGGTTATGTTTTTGACCTTTTTGAGCGGATACCTTCAAAGGGAGAGCAGGTTACGGTCGGAGATCTGCAATTTACAGTTGAAGAGATGGAAGGCCACAGATTGACAAAAATCTGCATAGAAAAGCTTGACATGAGCCAGGAAGGCTCTCCTTTTACGCCTATACATGTTTCATAAAATGAAACATAGCCCTAAATCCCAATTTTGCTTGCGGAAATCGATAACGGGGTATAGAATCATAAGAGTGATCTTTACCCCACAGATCAATTAACAACAATCCCTAAAAGGAGGGAGAAATGAATTCCTACATAAAAGAAGTGCTGGATGGGCTTCGCGCTCGATATCCGTGGGAGAGCGAATTTTTGCAAGCTACTGAGGAAGTCCTCGAATCGATTACTCCTCTCATCGAGGCAGAGCCGAAATATCACCAGCAGAAGATTCTCGAGCGGATCGTCGAACCTGAGCGGGTAGTGATGTTCCGTGTGCCATGGGTAGATGACAAGGGCGAATATCATGTCAACCGAGGATATCGTGTTCAGTTTAACTCCGCCATTGGGCCTTACAAGGGTGGCATTAGATTCCATCCTAAAGTCACTCTCTCCACTCTCAAATTCCTTGGATTTGAGCAGGTATTCAAGAATTCGCTCACAGGTCTTCCGATGGGAGGAGGCAAGGGCGGATCGGATTTTGATCCGAATGGGAAGAGCGACAATGAGATCATGCGATTCTGCCAGAGCTTCATTACCGAACTATTCCGCTATATAGGCGCAGATACAGATGTGCCAGCAGGCGACATTGGAGTAGGCGGCCGTGAGGTAGGCTATATGTTTGGCCAATACAAGAGAATCGCGAATGAGTTCACGGGTGTCTTTACTGGCAAGGGGCTGACTTTTGGAGGTTCGCTTGTTAGACCAGAAGCCACTGGCTTCGGCGCGGTGTATTTTGCTGAAGAAATGCTCAAGACCATGGGTGACACATTGGAAGACAAGACAGTGGGAATATCTGGTTTTGGCAACGTTGCATGGGGCGCATGCATGAAAGCTAGCCAGCGCGGTGCTAAGGTGCTCACCATTTCCGGGCCGGATGGCTATATCTATGATCCAGACGGAGTAGGGACCAAAGAAAAGTGGGACTATCTCGGCGAGATGCTCATAATAGACCGCAACAAGGTTGAGAACTATATCAGGAAATTTCCTAATGCCGTGTTCCACAAGGGCAAGAAGCCATGGGAGCAAAAGGTAGACTTAGCCATGCCATGTGCTATTCAGAATGAAATGAATGGCGAAGATGCAAGAATGCTAGTTGAAAATGGCGTCAAAGTCGTTGTCGAAGTTTCCAATATGGGTTGTATGCCCGAGGCCTGGAAGTACTTCATAGAGAAGAAGATTCCTTTTGGGCCTGGCAAAGCAGCGAATGCAGGCGGCGTAGCGACAAGCGGGCTTGAGATGAGCCAGAATTCGATGCGACTCTCTTGGAATGCCGAGGAAGTTGACCGACGTCTACATGAAATAATGACCAACATCCACAAGAGCTGCGTTGAAACAGCAGCAAAATATGGCTTCGAAGGCAATTACGTGGTCGGTGCAAACATTGCTGGATTCAAGAAAGTTGCTGATGCTATGATTGCACAAGGACTTGTGTAGTCGTAGAGGTTCTTGCATAGAACCTATGGGAACTAGGATCGCGAAGCCGGGGAGGGTTAGCGGTAGCATACAAGCTCCGGCATCGAAGAGTGCCCTGCAGCGCGCGATCGCTTGTGCAATTTTAGCACGGGGAATAAGCCGCATAGAGGCGAGCCCCATCTGCAGCGATGCGCGCGCTGCAATTCTCATTGCAAAAGAGCTAGGGGCAAGGGTTCTGGAAGAAAAAGGAATCCTTGAAATTGAGGGATCCGTTCTGTTTCATAAAGATACTAAGAATAAATCAGCCCCTCTAGCGAAGAAAGTATCCTATCCAGACTTGCAAGATCAGAGATTTAAGTCGCACTCACCCCTCATTCTTCCATGTGGAGAGTCAGGGCTCTGCATGAGAATGTTCTCTCCTATTGTTGCCTTGTTAGATAGAGAGGTAGAGCTTCGGGGAGAAGGTTCTCTTTCAAGTCGGCCGATGAATATGGTCGAGGAGTCTCTAAAGAGCCTTGGCATCTTTTGCGTATCTAAAGGCGGAGTTCAACCTATTCGCATTCGAGGTCCCCTTAGGCCTTTGCAAGGAAGGATAGATGCTTTAGGAAGCTCTCAGTTCATTACAGGCCTTCTTATTGCTCTGCCTCTTTTAGATGGTGATTCAAAGCTGATTATAGATAATCTTGTGAGCTCTGGATACCTCGATCTAACTGTTGAAATATGCGGCGAATTTGGAGTCGAAATAAAACGAGATGCAAATGGTTCTAGGTTTTTAATACCAGGATATCAGGTCTATAAGGCGGCTGATCTAGCTATCGAAGGCGATTGGAGTGCCGGTGCTTTCCTGGCCGTAAGCGCTGCAATAGCAGGAAGGGAAGATGGCCTTATAATCCATGGTTTACGTCAAGACTCAATACAGCCTGATCGCGCTATTGTGGATGTTCTAACTAAAGCGGGGGCGCAAGTGCAATTCGAAGGCTCTGATTGCATTGTAAGAGCTACCACCCTTGCTCCCTTTGATTTCGATGCGACCGATTGTCCAGACCTTTTTCCTCCTTTAGCGGCGATGGCAGCTGCTATTCATGGCAGATCTTGCATCAGAGGAACAAGGCGGCTTTTATCCAAAGAAAGCGATCGCTCAGCAGCACTGTGCAAAACCTTTCAGAAGCTAGGTGCAGATGTAGCATTGCAGGACGATGCGATGTACATAGAAGGTGGATCTGTCCATGGTGCTACTATTGAATCATTTGGAGATCATCGTATTGCCATGGCGGCTGCCATTGCCGCTCTTGTAGCAAGCGAGGAAGTATATATAGAAGGAGCAGAGTGTGTATCTAAGTCCTGGCCAGGCTTTTTTGAAGACCTTTCTTCTATAGTGGTTTCTTGATTATTGCTTAAAAAAAGCTTAAGAGTCCAATAGATATCGATTCGATCCATATCCGAGACTTGGCAGCCAGTTATAGATTCCAGTCTTCCAGTCTTCTAGTCTATTGTCCTATATTAGCGCGCAGTTTATCCAGGAACTTCTTCATTTCATCATAATCTCGTTGTCGAATTATATGAGTCATATAAGCCAATTTAGAATTAATAAGCTCCAGTTGGCGTATAGTATAGGGGTTGAACATAATCTCTGTCAGAAGACGATCGTCTTCTGATAACAAGCCTTTTGCAATGGCTAGGTGTCGCTTGAAGTTCGTTCCCGGTGCATCCTGCTTTTTCATGCAAGCTGCGAATACCATTGTGGAAGCAAAAGGCGTAGCCAGCGAATATGCGACAGTCTTGTCATGTTCTTCGAAGCTATACTCGAAGATGCAGATTCTTAGGCTTGAATAGAATCGACGAAAGAAATCGGCGCCTTCTTTGCTCGATTCTGAAATAATGATTGCACTCTCTTCATGAAGGTCCCTAATATTTGCTAGGGTTGGGCCAAACATTGGATGGCTCGAGACAAAAGGATGTCTGCAATCTTCGTAATATTCCTTAAAGTCTGTTTTTACGCTTGCTATATCGCTTATGATACATTGAGAAGGTAAATATGGAAGAATTGTATCAAAGGCCTCAAGCGTCAAGCCTAGAGGTACACAGTTTATAAAAAGCTCAGGTTTGAAATCAGCAAATTCTTCGACGGAAAGCGCACGGTGTACCTTGATGAAATATTTCATCTTCAAAAGATCGTTGTCATGAACCATGACTTCATTGTTCCAACATAGCTCCTCTGTGAGCCATGCGCCCATGCGGCCAGCGCCAAGTATCGCGATTCTCATGATTCTATCCTCATTTCATGATAGCATCCCAAGATTTTGAAACCCTCGGCAATCTTTGGAACCTTTTCAAGTGCTCTTTGCACGGGAGCTGATGAAAGTGAACCCTCGAAGTCGATGAATATAGCATATTTTTCCGGCACGTCGGGCACGGATTCTATTCGTGTAAGGTTTATATTTTCTTGGGCAAACACCTCGAGCACTGAGAATAAAGCACCTGCTTTATTCCCGGCAGTGAATACTGCAGAGCATTTATCGCCCTCTACCCCGTTATCCTCTGTCGCGATAATAAAGAAACGCGTCCGATTATGCAGAGAATCCTGAATATCTTCTTTGATTATTTCTAGGCCATAGAGATCTGCAGCAAACTTGCTTGCCACAACAGATACGCCTTTAGGCCTATTCTCCGCAAGGGCTTTTGCTGCGCCTGCCGTATCATAAAAGGGCTCTGGGTCCAAATGATTCCTAAGCAGAAAGTTGCGACATTGTGCTAGAGCTTGAGTATGAGATCGGGCTGTCCTCAATTCACGATGGTCGGCTCCGGGAATCGTGAGCAAACAGTGGCGAATGGGCAAGTCGATGGCCGCAACTATTTTTAGATGTGTATATATAAGAATAGAATTTACAGGGCCTATCATTCCTCCAAGCGTATTCTCGACAGGAACGATTCCATAGTCGTATAAACCCTTCTCGACACCATCGAATACGTCCGAAAATTCGAGACATGGGATGGTTGCGGCTTCGGGCATAAGTAATCGCAGGGCAACTTCAGAATAAGCTCCATGTTCGCCTTGAAACGCCACGGTCTTAAGCCCTGCATCTTGAAGACGTCGGCATTCTGCTATTATCTGTTCGTAGATATGGACTGAGAAATGAGAGTCTAGCAGACATTGACTAGAGCGGCGGGTTTTTTCTAGGACAGCTTGTTCGCGGACTGGATCAAAGGCTTTAGGCTTAAAGCGCCTTGCTAAGAGTGATTTTTCCATTCGCTCGTTTAAGAGCGAAAGTATTCTCGTATCTATGCGATCGATGTCGTTTCGAATATCATCGAGATTCATGATTTCCTCCATGGAATATTGCATGCAAATGGAATTTCTGCTCGCGCTATAAGAGCGAGGTCGGCCAGAGCACAAGCTGTTGCTGCCTCTAGGACCACTGCGCTTCGAAGGGCAATGCAGGCATCATGCCTTCCTTTAATTTCAAGGTCTACTATTTCATCGCGAGAAAAATCGAGAGTGTGCTGTACAGTGGCAATGGAAGATGTGGGCTTGACAGCAATTCGAAGCAAGATTTCATTGCCATTTGTAATACCACCATTGATGCCACCTGCTCCATTGCGGGCTGTTCTTCCTTGCAAGTCAATGAATGGATCATTGTGCTGCGAGCCACGCATGGCAGCTGCGGCAAAACCATCGCCAAATTCCACGCCGCGTACTCCTGGTACTGCAAAAACATAGTGGCTGATAACACTTTCAGCCGCATCGAAAAAAGGCTCTCCCCATCCGGCAGGTACTCCAGATATTCTTATTTCAACAAGAGCTCCTATCGAATCCCCCGATTCTTTTGCTCGACGGACCGCTTTCCCTATATCTTTAGACCCACCAGCTTCGAGCAGCTCTGTTTGAAAAACAATATTGGAAAAGATATTGAGGATTTTTTTTGCGACAACAGCCGCGGCGACAAGTCCAATGGATATACGCCCTGAAAAATGCCCAGATCCTCTTGGATCCTGCCATCCCTGAAATTTGATCATTGCGCTGAAATCTGCATGACCTGGTCGCGGAATGCTAACAAATTGCTCATAGTCTGAGGATCGGATATTTTCGTTTCGGAATGCAATATGAATAGGCGCACCACTTGTATGGCCGTTGAACACTCCCGATAGGATAATTGGCTTATCCGATTCCATTCTTGCCGTTGTTCCTTCTGCTCCTGACTTCCTTCGATTCAGATCTTCTGCAAAGTCCTCTTCAGTGAGTGAAATACCAGGTGGACAGCCATCGATTAAAACTCCAACAGCTTCACCGTGAGACTCTCCATAGAGAGAGATACGGAATATTCTACCTACTGTGTTCATGGTTCCTCTCTTATTTGCTATATGTCTAAGTTTCCAAGAATTCTGCAATATATTGTATTGCAATAGGCTCGATGCGGACATCACCAATCTTGTGCAACAGGGCAAAGTCGATGCTTTCTCCTCGCCTTTTCTTGTCAGCCCGTATCAGATCGCATATTGTTGACGGACTGATATTGCAACCTGCAATCGCCGATGCTTCTTCAACATTCGCTGGCAAACCAAGATTATGCAGCAGCAAATCTATGCGCGCAGCGATATCTGGATCTAGCACACCGCGAGATACTGCGAGAGCATTTGCCATACCTATTCCTGTTGCCACGGCAAATCCATGAGGAATTTCCGTAATAAGTTCAATTGCATGGCCGAAAGTATGGCCATAATTCAAAGCATGCCTAAGATAGTTATCATAGGGATCGGCATCTACATAGCGAATCTTGACTTGCTGAGATCGCTGTACGAGTTCCTCCCAGACCTCGGCTTGTATTTCAGTGAGCGGTTTCTCTGAATTAGCTATTCCTTCGAGAAAGCGAAAATGCTCTTCACTATCGATGGCAGCATGCTTGATAGCCTCTGCCATGCCAGACAGCAGATTTTTTAAAGGCAAAGTTTCTAGCCAGCTAACATCACATAGAATCAATCTGGGGAGATGAAAACTACCAATGAGGTTTTTTGTAGTACCTATATCGATAGCATTTTTCCCTCCGATAGATGCGTCGATCATTGCAAGCAAGGTGGTTGGAACAAGCACGAGCTCAATACCGCGCATCCATAGATGAGCTGTAAGCCCGACCAGATCGCTTAAAGAGCCACCCCCAATGGCCACAAGCACCGTATCTGGATTCGCATCGAAATCTATCATATTACGACAGACAGTCTCTAAAACCGAAAAACTTTTGCAGGCTTCACCATCTGGGACTCTGATCCAGCGGAGCTCTTCTTTTGCATTCAGGCCTGAGTAAGAAAACATTTCTAATGCCTGTCTGTAAAGAGTTTCGCTTGTCACAATGATGGCTTTTTTTGGAGGAATGAGAGAGAACAATTCAGAGGTCTTTCCAAATCGTATCATACTTGGATTTCTTTGCATGAGGATTTTCCTAATCTACGGCTTCAGAGAAGGCATCAGTCTGGGTGCCAATAGCATCCGACGCATTTGTCTTTTCGTGAGAAGATGAAACGCGTTCTTCGTAAGCCTGCCCAGCAAATTCAATACTCGATTCATCTAAGAAACGCTTAAGCCCTCGAAGCTTTTCCATTAGAGATTCGAACATTGCAGTAGTAAGTTGCTGATCTTTATCACTCAGAGCGGATTGAGGATCTATATGGACTTCAATTTCGAGCCCATCTACTCCTGCTGCTACCGCTGCGAGGCTCATCGGTTCAATAAGGGATAGAATGCCCGTTCCATGAGAGGGATCGATGAGGATTGGCAGATGACTTTCTTGGTGAACAGCAGGAATCATCGATAAATCGAGCGTATTTCTCGTATAAGCCTCAAAAGTCCGAATTCCACGCTCGCATAAAATTACATTGGGATTCCCTTCTGCAAGTATGTATTCAGCGCAATTGAGCCATTCTTCCAAAGTGGAATACATACCGCGTTTGAGTAGGATTGGTTTTCCCGACTTGCCGACCTCACGGAGAAGCGAGAAATTCTGCATGTTTCGTGCGCCAATTTGCAGCACATCAGCATATTCTCCGACCCAGGAGACATCGCGCGTGTCGACAACCTCGGTTACTATTGGCAGCCCAGTCTCGCGTCGTGCCTTATCGAGGATCTTAAGGCCTTTTAGTCCAAGACCCTGGAAGGCATATGGAGAAGTTCGAGGCTTGAAAGCTCCTCCGCGCAGCATTTGTGCCCCAGCCTTTTTTACCGCTATAGCGGTTTCGATGGTTTGCTTCTCTGTCTCCACCGAGCAGGGCCCAGCAATTACAACAAGGTCATCACCGACCTTTACGCCGTTTACATCGATGATTGTGGTTTTCTGCCCTGGATTGCGGGCTGCTAGTTTAATATTCTTGAACACGGCGATCTCCTTCCATTAAATGTCTATCCATCAAAAGACCTCTAAGGGGGTTTTGGCAATCATAGCTACGCATAGAAACAGGGTCAAGGTTTACCAATCTTCATTTTAATGCAAAATATGAATAGTATTGAACTATGTATTTTAATGAACTCGTTTCGATCTATGACAATCAGCGCCGCGAACGCAATATCTATCACGATCTCATGCGCGATCGCGTACAAGAGATTCTATTGGTGGGGAGCCTCTATGATTCCTTTGTCGTTGAATCCGATGGAGTGCTAACAGAGCAGATTTATGGGGAATACTTCAAACTCAATCTGAATACGATTCCAAGGATCACCTGTGCATATACCGAAGAATCTGCAATCGACCTTTTTAGAGATGGCAGATTCGACTTGATAATCATCATGGCAAGTACGGATTTTGATATGCCGCTAAGACTTGCATCCTCGATGAAGAGTACTTGGCCTGATATTCCTATTCTTCTTATGGTAACAGATAATTCGAGCTTAGCGATGCTCGATATGAGCCGGCTTGAGCTTGCAGCCTTCAATAGAATCTTTGTTTGGAATGGCTATTCTAAGCTTTTTGTTGGAATGATCAAATATATCGAAGACTGGCGGAATGTCGAGGCTGATACTCACGCAGGACAAGTACGGGTAATCCTACTCATCGAAGATTCGGTCAGGTATTATTCTCGCTATCTGCCAGTATTATATAGGGTAGTACTTAAGCAGACTCAAGCCCTCATCGAAGGAGAGCAGATAGCGGAGATTAATAAGCTAATTAGCATAAGAGCCAGGCCAAAGGTCCTTCTTGCCAATACTTATGAAGAGGCGCTTAAGATATTCAAAAACTATAAGCCTTATTTACTTACAGTGATTACTGATATTCGCTTTCATCGCAATGGCGAATTCGATGACAATGCAGGTTTTGAGTTTCTCAAATTTGTTAAGCAGGAATTGCCAGACCTGCCAATGCTTGTGCAATCTAGTGAGACCGATGTACGCAAGAAGGCTCATGCCTTTGGTGCAAGTTTTATCGACAAAAACTCAGAATCTCTGGAAATGGAGCTTGCTGCCTTTTTTCAGGCAAATCTAGGCTTTGGGAATTTCGTCTTTCGAATGCCCAATGGAACCGAGATCGGACGAGCAGGTAATATGAATGAATTCACTCAGAAACTGAATGAGATTCCCATAGAAAGCCTGCTTTACCATGCTGAACATAATCATTTCTCAGCTTGGCTTATGGCGCGCGGAGAAATCCATGTTGCAAAGATCATGAAGCCATACAAAATCACTGATTTTAGTTCTCCAGAAGAGTTGCGCCAATTCATTGTGAACATAATCGAACAGATTCGCTCAGTTCATTCTAGAGGGATAGTACCTAATTTCGATCCTGAAATGGTGAAGCATTCCAGGTATCTGTGCAAGATCGCCGACGGTTCTGTAGGAGGCAAGGGCAGAGGGCTTCTATTTATTCGCTCGCTTTTAGAAAATTTCGATTTTTCTCAGTATGTTCCCGGAATAGAAATCTCAATGCCGAATACGGCATTTATTGGTATTGATGAATTCGAGCATTTTCTTGAATCGAATGGCCTGTGGTCTTGGGCCTACTATGACAAGGAGGCTCAGGATCTCCGCTCGGTCTTTGTTCAAAAGCCTCTTTCTCAAAAACTCGAGAATAATCTAAAGCAGCTGCTATCGGTCAGCAAAGGCCCTCTGGCTGTGCGTTCGAGCGGTCTTTTCGAAGACATGCTCATGGTGCCTTTTTCTGGCGTATATGATACTTATATATTGCCTAATAATCATCCCGACAGCGAAGTACGCCTAAGGCAGCTATCAACGGCGGTAAAGCTGATCTATGCGAGCCTCTTTTCCAAGGAAGCCCGAGCTTATTTCGAGGCTACTAACTATAATCTCGAAGAAGAACGAATGGCAGTAATTATCCAAGAATTGGCGGGAAGCCAGCATGGAGATTACTTTTATCCCCATGTATCAGGAGTCGCACAATCTTTCAATTACTACCCGATCTCTTATATAAAGCCCGAGGATGGGCTCTGCATCGCAGCTCTAGGATTGGGCACATATCTGGTCACAGGAGGAACGGCATTTCGTTTCTGCCCTAGATATCCGAAGCTCGATATAGAGCTGCTTGAGCATCCATTGGAGAATACACAGCGCTCTTTTCATGCTCTTTCACTTAGAAACAACAATCCGGATCTTCTTAAAGGAGAGATGGCCAGTTTATCCGAACTGCCTATAGATGTGGCCGAAAATGATAGATATTTCTCAATGTTCGCTTCTACCTGGGATGCATTGGATCAACGCTTTGTGCCTGGCATTTCAGCAAATGGATACCGCATAATAGATTTTGCTAACATACTGAAATATGAAGCATATCCATTTGCCAAAGCAATAGACATAGCACTCGATATTGGGACGCGCTCTATGGGTACTCCTGTAGAAATCGAATATGCACTCAATTTTAGCGATAACAAGAAAGAACCAAACTTGTATATTCTTCAGTTGAAGCCACTTATTCATCTTGAAGATCATATTGAAATAGATTTGACTTCCATTAAGAAGGATGCCTGTTTTCTGCTTTCTCGCAATTGCATGGGCAATGGCAGAGACCTCAGTATTCATAGCATAGTCTGGGTTGATCCACGCAAGTTTCAACGAGGTGAGACTCTTGAAATTGCTGCGGAAATAGAAGAGCTAGATAGCCTCGCACGGAAGGAGAATTTTAATTACCTGTTGATTGGGCCAGGAAGATGGGGCACTCGGGATAGATGGCTTGGAGTGCCAGTATCTTTTGATCAGATCTCTCATGCAAAAGTTATAGTTGAAATGGATTTGCCGGGATTTGTGGTGGATAGCTCTCTTGGATCACACTTTTTTCACAATCTTACAACCATGCATATAAAATATATGAAGATAACTCAAGGCTCGGATGAAGATTTTATCGATTTGGAATGGCTCTATTCATTGGAGCCCAGAATAAGAACAAAGCATTGTGTTCTTACAGAGTTGAAAAACCCTCTAGATATGCGCTTTGATGGTCGGAACAGCAAAGGAGCCATTTTCAAGTCTTCCGAGGCAAGCAATTTGAAGCTACCACTAAAGGCTGGCAATTGACCAGCAAGAACATTTCCGGCAATATTCACTCTAACAACGAGGCAGGAAAAATGATTGATCAAAGCGCAGCCCGTGTACTGCATCCGCTCGAAGTCAAGCTTATTCTAGCATTCGACAAGGGCGAGATGATCGATAGTCAGCGAGTCAAACAAGTTCTCCAATTTAGAGAAGGTCAAGAGCAACAGGCTTTTTCCTGGTTGCTTGCCAAAGGAGTGCTCGAAGAAGCAGATAGAAAAATCGAAATCTTTTATGAGCTCACTCCCCTTGGACAGGAATGGCATGAAAAGGGTATTCCTGCCAAGAGAATCTTTTTTCTTTTGAAGGATAGGGGGCCAATGAGCCTACCCGAAATAGCTCAAGCTCTAAATCTCGACCAGAAAACAGTAGGTTCAGCTTTTGGTTCGCTTTCCAAAGAAGGTGTATGCACAATCGATGAAGCGCGCCGCGCCAAGCTGTTAAAAAAAGAATTCCCTTCATCTCTCTTGGAGATCGAAAAACTTCTTGCGCTGGCTTCTGCCCAAGGCGGTTCGGTTTCCGAAAACGCTCTCTCCAATTCTCAAAAAACGCTGATGGCGCGAATTGCAAAGAAGCGCGGCGCTCAGGACAGCCCTTTCAGAATAGCCGATAGGATAAGAGTTTTCTATCGCGTCACTCCTATTGCGGAAGAATACCGTAAAGCCATAAGCACCCTAGGTATGACAGGAGAGGAATTAGGTGCCATTACTCCAGAGATGCTAGAGAAGGGCACATGGAAGCAAGGTCATTTCAGACCTTACAATGTGCAGATTCCACCAGCCAGAGTGATACCCGGTCGCCGCAATGCATACGTCGAATTCTTGGAGAGTGTCAAAGACAAGCTGGTTTCGCTAGGATTTGCGGAGTTCGACGGGAACCTTGTGGAAACCGAGTTCTGGAACTCGGATGCACTTTTCATGCCTCAATTCCATTCAGCGCGAGATATCCACGATGTCTACTACATCGAAGAGCCAACGCACGCAAAGTTCATCGAGGAACCATACCTATCTCATGTAGCAGCAGTGCATGAAAATGGCGGCAATACGGGCAGCCGTGGTTGGCAATATCAATTCGATCGAGATTTTACCAGACGGCTCATACTCCGAAGTCAGGGGACGGTGTTATCTGCGCGGCAGCTTCCAAAGGCTGAGATTCCGGGCAAGTATTTTGGTATTGTTCGCTGCTTTCGATACGATCGTGTAGATGCTACCCACCTTTCGGATTTCTATCAAACCGAAGGCATTGTGCTGGGGGAAAATGTGAACCTAAGGACACTACTTGGATTCCTGGAGATGTTTGCGGTCGAGGTTGCAGGAGCCAAGGAAGTGAAATATGTGCCTGGATATTTTCCTTTCACTGAGCCTTCGATCGAGGTTCATATAAAGCATCCTGTGCTCGGATGGTTTGAACTAGGAGGTTCAGGTATTTTTAGGCCTGAAGTTACAAGCTCTCTCGGCGTCGAAGTACCGGTCCTCGCCTGGGGCATCGGCATAGATCGAATGGCGCTTATGGCGCTTGGCCTCAACGATCTGCGGGATCTGTTCTGTAGCGATCTAGAGAGCGTGAGAATGCGTCGATCCCAGTACACAATACAATGAGGCCGGAGATAAACTATGCCAAAAATCGAAGTCAACGAAGAGTTTTTTTTTCAGCTTGCAGGACAAAGCTGGAGCAATAGGGAAGATCTTGAACAGGACCTCACTATAGCCAAGGCGGAATTGGATGAATGGGATAGGACTTCTTCAGAAGCGAGCGAAAACACTATTAAAATTGAATTAAACGACACAAACCGCCCAGATCTGTGGACAACCGCTGGATTAGCTCGTCAGTTGCGAATATATCGCACAAGTAATTGTCCTTCTTATCCCTTCTTTGCATCTAAGGAAAAGAGTCTCAATGCATCTTATCGCGTAGTTGTCGAAAAAACTGTAAGAGAAGTGCGCCCGTGGATTGCTTGTTTTGTTGCAAAAGGTAGGCCTATCAGTGACGCTCTATTGCGGGATATGATTCAGACTCAGGAAAAGCTCGCTTGGAATTACGGCCGAAAACGAAAGGGGGTTTCGATCGGAATCTATCGAATAGGGCTTATAGAATGGCCTGTTCGATATTTTGGTGTCGCCCCAGATTCGGTGTCCTTTGTGCCACTTCAGGAGACCAGATCGATGACCTTGAGCCAGATTCTCAAGGAACATCCCAAGGGTATCGAGTATGCATCTATTCTCGATGGTAAGCCCATACATCCTTTGCTTACAGATTCTGTGGGAAGGGTGCTTTCGTATCCGCCAATAATCAATAGTGCTGATATCGGTGCGGTTCAAGTCGGCGATTCCGAAGTCTTCATAGAAGTCACCGGTACGGATTACCCTTCAGTAGCGCTTTCGGCATCCATCATGGCTTGCGATTTTTATGATATTGGCTTCGAAATAGCAAACGTGCGGGTCGATTACGAATACGATACGCCATTTGGATCCTCTGTTGTTTTCCCCTATTATTTTCAGGATGAAGTAGAGCTTTCTCTTATCGAAACAAATCGCCTGCTTGGAAGCTCAATCGATATGAAAGAAGCGCAAGATGCATTGGCTCGCATGGGGCTCTGTGCTTATTGCAAAGATGGACTTACTTTGCATCTATCTCCACCCGAATACCGAAATGATTTTCTTCATCCTGTAGATGTTGCAGAAGATATCATGATAGGTCTTGGTATGGAAAAATTCGTTCCCGAGCGGCCCACAGATTTTACAATAGGAAGACTTACTCCAATCGAGGTATTCTCGCGCAAGGCAAAGGATATAATGATAGGTCTCGGCTATCAGGAGATGATCTATAACTATCTTGGATCTGGCATGGACTATGCCGAAAAAATGAAAATACCCGTTAGCTGGCTTGTAAAAATAGCCAATCCTATGACCGAAAACTATGAGTATGTCAGGAATTCGCCTATTCCCGGACTCTTGCAGACTGAAAGCGTATCGGCCAAAGCATCCTATCCTCATCGGACATTCGAAGTAGGTAAAGTTGCGCTCAAGGATGCTGAAGCAAATTATGGTATCGTCACACGGCAATACATTGGCTTTTTGGTAAGCCATGCACAAGCGGATTACAATGAAATTGCTTCTCATGTCGCGACACTTATGTATTTTTTAGGCAAGAATTACACAGTGGGTGAGTCCGATGATCCCCGATTTGTACCAGGCCGACAGGTCGAAATCCTTGTTGGCGAAAAAGATCCAAAAAGGATAGGAGTCTTCGGCGAAGTGCACCCTGCGGTGCTGGAAGCCTTCGACGTGATGATGCCCTGTGCTGCAGCTGAGTTAGATCTGGATTTTCTTCTGACCAATTAAGAGAATTGAAGCGCAAAGCCGTTTTCTCTGCGTCTTTAAGAGAGAGACAAAGAGAGGCCAAGCAGCGGCATGGATATCTACGCACATGAACCACTAGGATTCGATGGAATTTTAGTCAATATTGAGGCTGACATCAGAAGCGGAATACCAGCAGTAGAAATAGTTGGTCTTGCATCGACATCGGTACGCGAAGCACGCGAGCGTGCCAGGATTGCGGTAAGGAATGCAGGCTTTGAGTTTCCTCAAGATCGTATTCTCGTCAACCTCTCTCCTGCTGATTTGCCCAAAGAGGGTTCGGCCTATGATTTGCCCATTGCTCTGAAAATACTCGAAAAATCTGGTCAAGTCGCAGACTTGCCGATATCTGCGCTGGCAATGGGGGAATTGACGCTGGAAGGAGAAATAAGGCCTATAAGAGGGATCTTGCCTGCTGTTCGCTCTGCTGCCTCCCATGGGATTCGAATCTGCATCATTCCTTTTGAAAACGCCCGAGAAGCGCGTATTGTAAGGTCAGTACAGGTGTGGCCTATCCGTCATCTAGCGGAATCCATTAAAATCCTCATCGAAATTGGAAAAGGAAAAACCCCGCAAGGGCAGGCGCTAAAAAGTCAGGAAGAGGAAATTCTGCAGCAGCCCCCCTCTCTATGGCTCGGTTTGAATGAAAACGAGGAAACATATAGCGATTTTCGCGGCAATGAAAGATTGATGCGTGCCCTTGTCATTGCGGCAGCAGGAGGGCATAACATGTTTCTAGCTGGACCTCCAGGTGCAGGTAAGACCATGGCTGCCCGTCGCTTTCCTTCGATTCTTCCAGATCTTTCAGAGCATGAAGCCCTAGATACCGCTTCTATCTATTCTCTTTGGGGAAGCCTTCAGACCTGTTTAGGAAAGAGGCCTCCATTTAGAGCGCCGCATCATTCTGCCAGCCTTGAAGGAATACTTGGAGGCGCAAGACCTCTGAGACCAGGAGAAGTTAGCCTGGCTCATCATGGTGTGCTTTTTCTCGACGAGTGTCCTGAATTTAGGCGGGATGTCTTGCAAGCGCTGCGCGAGCCTGTAGAGCGTGGCTATGTGGATATTGTTCGAGCCGGTCGGGTGCTCCGTTTTCCTTCGGATTTTCAGCTCATAATGGCTGCGAATCCTTGTCCCTGTGGCAATTTGGGGATGCCTGGAAAAACCTGCATATGCTCTCCCGAAGAGATTAGGCGATATTGGAAAAAGCTCGGAGGGCCTCTCTTGGATAGGATCGATATGCGAATCGCAATCTTACCACCTGAACCTTCGCGACTTATTGAGTCTCAATCAATCGATGTAGATTCCCTTCGCGATAAAGTTTTATTTGCGCGCGATCTTCAAAGCATGCGGCTCAAAAAGATAAACGATGGAACGGAAAAGAAAGAAAAGGGTAATATAGGATATTCAAGAAGCATAAGTTTTTCCGACACAGACCAAATTCTTGCCCGCAACAATGCCCATATTCCTGCCCGAATCATCAATGAGATATGTCATATTGAAGGAGCAGCCGAAAAGGCATTTCTTTCGGGAATGGCTAATTTTGGTCTTTCAGCCCGTGCCGGCCACAGCATTCTTAGGCTTGCCCGTACCATAGCTGACATAGACGGAGAGGACGAAATCACAGAGTCTTCTATAGAAGAAGCGATCGAATATCGACAGTTTGGTGATGGAGATGCGGTATGGCCTTTTTAGTCGATTAGTTCTTGATCCACTTAAGTCTTAACACTATAAGACTCGAGCTCAAAACATAAACAGAGTCCAGATTAAAATCTTTGAAAGCATGTGCTCAATATCGAACTGGTGCGCCTTCTCTGTTTGATCTATATATTCCCTCGATTATGCGTGCTACCTGCAGACCATCATAGCCTGACACAGAGAATGAGCTACCCTTTAGAATCGCGTTGGCAAAATCTTCTTCTTGCTGTGCGAAGAAATACCATGTGGCATCGATGCTAGAAAAAAACTCTTCATCCTCTTTTTGCCACTTCGCCCTGAGGGCTTCTTGTCCAGGAATGGTCCAAATGTCGTTATATGGCGCTTCTAGCACACCGCTGCGTCCAGCAATGAACATCGCTCCACCATCGGTTTGAACCCCAGCAGAAGCCCCTGAACTTCCATGAATATGGACTTTCGCATAGATTCCAGGCTTTTGTGAGTTCGATATAAAGATCGATGCAAGACCTCCAGATCTAAAGATAACCGTCGCAACAGCCGAATCATCGACCTCTATGTAAGGATGATTGACATTCGACCATCTGCCGTAGACTTCCGCTACCTCCCCCATATACCAGCATAGGAGATCGAACTGATGAGGGGCTTGGTTGACAATTACACCACCGCCTTCATGCTCCCAAGAGCCTCTCCATGGATCAGAGCCATAATAGGCTTCATCTCGCCAACCGAGAATCGTGAGTTGCCCAAGTGCTGGTATTCCGAGATATCCTTCGTCTATTGCATGGCGAATTCGCTGACAGGATGGATACCAGCGCCGCTGTGCAATAACGCTGAGAAGCAAATTTCGCTTATTTGCCTCGCTGATCAGTGTCTCAGCTTCAAGCACTGAAAGTGTAAGTGGTTTTTCGACAAGCACATGGCAGCCTGCATTAAGCGCTGACAGTGCATCGGAATAGTGCTGGGGATGAGGTGTTGTAATTACAACAGCTCGAATCCCATCCTTTTTTACCATCTCTTCAACGTTATTTCGAGAATTCAACCCCCATTGCTGGGCAAAAGCATCTCGTCTTTCCTGCCTATGACCACTGACAGATACAAGTTCGGCGTGCTCAGTTGTTTTGAGTGCCTTTGCATGGAGCGCAGCGACTTTCCCATATCCAATCATTCCAAATCGAATTTTATCCTGCATAATCCTCTCTTATTGTTTGGGAAACCTCATATCAGAAAAATACTTTACGAAATTCACTGAAGGCATGTAAAAATGGCGCAGCAATCGATAGATCGATAGATCCATCCATCAAGGAGTCAACACGACCTTTAACAGCCCGGGCTCTCTTCTATATAGTCTGTCAAACCACAATGGGCCTTCTTCCAGAGGGGCAATCGCGCTTATTACCTGTCTCACATTGATGGTTCGATTCGCCATCAATGCAAGGGAAACTGGATACTCGCCAGCAATTGCGCAGGAACCTAGCAAGGCAATTTGCCGTGTGACAACCGACTGCAAGGGAATTTCCGCCTTGCTGCTGATATTGCCAATTAGCGTCACCGAGCCCCCTTTTCGTACGTTTTCTATGGCTGTGCAGATGGGGGCGCTTGCGCCCACTGCCTCAAATGCTCGATCGACGCCTCTATCATTTGTCATAGAAAGCACCATGTTGTGAGCTTCTGAATCTTGGGGGTCGAGCGCGATGTCAGCGCCTGCCTCTATTGCCGCTTTCCTTCGCTTTTCATCCGTATCGAAGGCTATTATCAGGTGTGGCGAATATGCGCGAATTATTTGAATGAGCAATAGCCCGATAAGTCCAGAACCTATAACTGCTGCGCTTTCTCCTGGTCTCATGTTTGTGATGTCGAACGCGTGCATAGCAACACTGACGGGCTCGGTTAGTGCGGCTTCCTCAAAAGCCACATTGTCTGGCAATTTATACACAATTCTTTCCGGAACAATAACATATTCTGCAAAAGTTCCATCTTGTCGGTATTCATCACAAGAGACTCCGAGTACACGCCTTTTGTCGCACAGATTCACCTGTCCTTGTCTGCAAAAGTAGCATTCGCCGCACCATACCGTCGAATCGAAGGTTACTCTATCACCTATTTTGAGCGACTTGACTTCAGATCCCACTGATTCAACTATTCCAGAAGCTTCGTGTCCCATCACTAGCGGAGGCTGCCGCCTTCCTGTCGAACCATCGAGACCATGGACATCAGAGCCGCAAATTGCCGTAGCCTTTATTCGAACTAGAACCTCATCGGTGGCTTCAATGCATGGCATTGGGATATCTTCTATTTCTAGGTGCTTGTATTCTTTCAATACCATTGCCTTCATAGTTTCTACTGCTTCCTTATGTACTTCTACTATCTCTGGATGCGCGCGGATCCGCCGCGCGCAAGTGCCTTGACTTGCTCGAGACTTGCCATCGTCGTGTCTCCAGGATAAGTAGTCAAAAGCGCACCATGTGCCCATCCCAGTCGAAGCGCCTCTTCTGGATCAGCCCCGTCGAGCAGTCCATAGATAAGGCCAGAAGCAAATCCATCTCCTCCACCCACTCGATCATAGATATCGAGCTCCATCGTTGGAGCAACCCAATGAGCCCCTTCTATCCAGAGCACTGCGCTCCAAAGATGTCGATTAGTCGATTTGACATCGCGCAATGTTGTTGCAACGGCCTTGATATTGGGCCATCTTTGGTGAACCTGTTCGATGGTTTTGAGGAAGGAAGAGGGATCGAGTTTCGATGCAGCATGGATGTCTGGCCCTGGCAAGCCAAGTCCCATCTGTAGATCTTCTTCATTGCCCAAAAGGACATCGACATGTTCCACAATTCTTCCGAACACATCCGAAGGCTTTTCGCCTGTATTCGCCGCAGCCCAAAGCTTTGCCCTATAATTTAGGTCGAAAGATACTATTGCTCCGTGATCATGGGCTATTTTCATGGCTTCGATGATTAGCTTAGGCGTTGAGTCGGACAAAGCTGCGAAGATACCTCCTGAATGGAACCACCTGACCCCCTCTGCGAAGATTGCTTCAAAATCGAAATCGCCCGGCTGCAATAATGCTGCAGCTTCATTGGCGCGGTTGTAAAACACCACGGGCGGGCGAACTCCGTGGCCCAGATCTGACCATACGAGAGCCATGTTAGGACCTCGCACTCCATCGGATTTGAAATGCTTATACTTGCCGAGGACATTCATTTTCCGAACTTCTGCAGCAACCTTTTCGCCCAAGGGATTATCGACTACAGCACTTGCGATTGCGGTTCTCTTTCCAAAGCATCGCGCTAGATTTGCGGCCACATTATATTCTCCGCCCGAGACATGGACATCGTAATGTTCTGCAAAAGCAAAGGGCACAATGCCAGGATCCATTCTCATTACTAGACCTCCCAAGGATAGTAGGTCTAGTTTCGCTTTCTCTTCAGGAAGCAATCTGATTGGATTCATGTTTTATATCTCCTCATATTGTGTAATTATATCAGGTATCTATAAATATCAAACTATATATGCACTCGCAGATGTAGAGCCTCCGTGACCTGTCCAATTTGTATGAAAGAATTTGCCACGAGGTTTATCTATTCGTTCATAAGTGTGTGCACCAAAATAATCTCGTTGTGCTTGGATGAGGTTTGCAGGCAGTCTCTCGGTTCTCAGAGCATCGAACCATGCAAGGGCAGAAGATAGAGCTGGTACGGGTATTCCTCCCGCTACAGCCTCAGTTACCACGTTTCTCATTGATTTTTCATTCTTGAGAAGCTGCTCGGAAAAGAATGGAGCAAACGCCAGATTGCACAGCTCTGAATCAGCATCGAAGGCTTCTTTGATTCTACCAAGGAATCGCGAACGGATTATGCAACCACCTCTCCACATAAGAGCAATAGAGCCATAGTTTAGCTTCCAATTATAAGCTGTCGAAGCTTCCCGCATCAGCATAAAGCCTTGAGCATATGAGATGATTTTAGCCGCATAGAGCGCGGCACCCAAGTCCTCTAGGGTTTTTTCGCGCGAACCAGAGAATTCTGTGCCAGTTGGCTTTCCTAGCACTTTGACCGCTCTAAGCCGTTCATCCTTCATAGCAGAAATACATCGGGCAAATACGGCTTCGACGATCAATGTGAGCGGTACGCTGAAATTTAGCGCATTGATTCCAGCCCACTTTCCCGTTCCCTTTTGTCCGGCTGCATCGAGGATTTTTTCTATAAGAGGACTCCCGTCTTCATCCTTAAATCGAAGAATATCGCTTGTAATGGAAATCAGATAACTATCGAGCTCTCCCTCGTTCCATTTATCGAAGACCATCGCCATTTCGTCTGGGCTCATGCTTAGTCTATCTCGCATGATTTGGTAAACTTCTGAGATGAGCTGCATGTCTCCATATTCTATGCCATTATGGACCATTTTGACGAAGTGCCCAGCTCCGCTCGGTCCAACCCATTCGCAGCAAGGGCTTCCATCATCCACCTTTGCGGCAATGGCTTGAAAAATTGGCTTAATATGAGGCCAGGCTTTCTCGGAGCCTCCTGGCATGATCGAAGGGCCGGTAAGAGCTCCCTCTTCACCTCCTGATACTCCGGTACCCACAAATAATAAGCCTTTTGATTTCAATTCGGAAACGCGCCTCATCGTATCCTCATAATTTGAGTTTCCTCCATCGACGATGATGTCGCCGGGCTCCAGGAATGGTATTAACTGTGCGATCATTTCATCTACAGCCAGCCCAGCTCGTACCATGAGCATTACAATTCTGGGTTTCTTAAGCAGTTCTATGAGCTCTCTTGGAGAATGAGCACCCAGAATTCGCTTTGCTGCTCCTCTGCCTTGGAGGAAAGAATCCACTTTTTCGACTGTTCTGTTGTAGACTGCTACTGTAAATCCGTGGCTTTCCATATTGAGCACAAGGTTTTCGCCCATCACCGCAAGTCCAACTAGGCCTATGTCGGCTTTCATACATCCTCCCATATCTCCCCTATTATTAGATATGCCCCTGTGATTAGATGCGCCCCAATGATCAGATACGCCGCTTTGCGATGGTAGCACGCATTTTTTCTACATTCTTTATGCCTTCCTCTCCCAACTGCTTCATTATTGCGATATAGAGCGAATCTATTAGAGCAAGCTGTGCGATTCTGGCAGAGAAGGCTTCCGATATAGCCTGAGACCCCGAGGATGCCGATATAAAGCGCATATCAGCCATCCTAGAAAGAGCAGACCGTGGATAAGTAGTAATCACACATAGAAAAGCTCCCGTTGCCTTGATTGTCTCGGCAAGTCCAATAGCGTCTTTATTGGCTCCGGTATGCGATACTACGATTGCCGTATCCTGCTGGTTCATCTGTGAAGCTATCATAAGCTGCATATGATAATCCTCGGCGCCTATGCAACGGACTCCTGTGCGAACAAGTTTATGCAATGCATCTTTTGCAACTATCAAGGATCCCCCTAGACCGAAAAGGTAGACGCAATTAGCTCTAATAATGCGCGAGGCCAATTCATTCAAATCTTGGCCATCTATCATCGATGAAGTGATTTCAAGCGCTCTCGAAGCGGAGCTAAAAGCCAGATGAACTGGATCTTCTCCACTGTCCACTATTGTTTCGTAAATCCTTGCCTCTGGAGCTAGTGCTTCCGAAGCCAAGGCTATTCTGAATTGCTGGTAACCCTTAAAGCCGAGTTTTTTTACGAAGCGTACAAGTGTAGAAACCGAAACAAGGGCAGCTTCTGCCAACTCTTCGATACTGAGATGCACCGCTTTGGCTGGATCATTCAGAATATAATCTGCGATGCGCTTATCGCGCTCGCTCAATGAGTTTGAGAGCGAATGGATTAGATATAGACAGCTCGGCGCAGTGGATCTTTCCATAGAGATACCATCAAGTTTTATTATTCTATATCATATGCTCGGATGAGTACAGAGGACTGGCAAAAATTTCCAATCACCTGAAAAAAAATTATCTTCATATGTTGACAAAAGGCTCTTTTGGCTCATAGTATAAAAGCTGTCAAATCCGCCTAGCTTGAATCAATCCTCAGCTGAAGGGCGGATAATTAAAGAATTGCCACACATTTCTATGGAGGAGGTCATGATGAAAAGAAAATTCATGCTTGTCTTGGTGGCTCTGCTTGCTCTTTTTAGTGCAAGTGCTCAGCAAAAGGAAATCCGAGTCTTGCTAGCAAACCACCCCTATGGCGATCTGCTTAAATTGGCCATTCCCGAATATGAAAAAGCGACGGGAGTCAAGGTCAATGTGGAGAGTCTTCAAGAGAGCCAGCTCACGACAAAACTGACTACAGAATTCGCGACAAAATCTTCTACGGTAGATGTCTTTATGACAAGACCTCTGCAGGAAGGAAAGATGTTCTACAAGAATGGCTGGTACGAACCACTCACTGGATATGATTTCTCGGATTATCCGAAAAATGCGATGGATGTCGCATCATTTGGCAACAAAGCTTACATCGTTCCTCTGGTCACCGAGTGGGAGGTGCTTTACTATCGCATAGATCTGCTCAAGAAAGCTGGCATTTCCGTTCCTACAAATTTTGCCGAGCTAGAGGCAGCAGCTAAAAAGCTTCATTCTGGTGATATCGTAGGTTTTGCGTCTAGAGGAAAGGGTGCCGCAGCGGTGACTCAACTCTCGAGTTATGTCTACAACTATGGCGGAGCATATCTAGACAAAGGCAAAGCCGTTTTCGACAGTAAGGAAGCCTTGGAGGCTATTCGCTTTTATGGAAGAATGCTGGGGAATTATGGGCCTGCCGGTGTAACCAACATGTCCTGGGAAAACATTATGCCGCTTTTCCAGGCTGGCAAAATTGCGATGTGGACAGATGCTTCTGTCTTCTATGGCCAGATTGTAGATCCCTCTAAGAGCCAAGTACCTGCAGAGAATGTAGGCATTGCTAACTTCCCAGCGGGACCAAAAGGCAATACGCCCTTTATCGTAGTTTCCTGGGGGATGAGTATCGCCAAACAGTCGAAAAACAAAGAGTTAGCAAAGGACTTCATCAAATGGGCGACAAGCAAGGAGCTTGCAAAGCGTGGAATGCTGGCAAACATAACTATGGCTCGCAGTTCTGTGTGGAAGGATCAAGAGGTCAGAGCTAAGATACATCCTAGCTTGATAGCTACACAAGAATACGCCGCAAAATATGGTATCCCATATGATCGCCCCTATATGAGTGCAGTCGGCGAAGCCCGCGATCTAATAGGTGAAGTCATAATTGAATCTATAAACACAGCTGGCACATCGCCCAAGCTCGAAGCTATGGCAAAAGAGAAAGCGGCTGCCGTAAATGCTCTCCTTGAAGACACTGGAGAATATGGTGTTTATTGACGAGCAATCAAAAGCGGTTTTCTGGTAAAGTTGTTATTCTAGTCCCCGAGGTGAAGAAAGCATGGTTTCAAAGCGAAATAGAGGAAGCTTCATCGAGAAGAATCTGCATATAATCTTCCCGCTTCCCGCCGTAGTTTTCATCATAGTAATGATGCTATTTCCTGTGCTCTATACGTTTTTTATGAGCTTTACGAACTGGAATCTCACCTCGGGGATGCCGCTTTCTTTCGTTTTTTTGCGCTCCTATAAAAGAGTTCTGCAAGAGCCGCGATTTATCAAGGCTCTTGGCAGAACTTTTTCCTTTACAGCTCTGGCCGTCTCTGTGGAGACAGTGTTTGGCATGGTGATTGCTCTCATCCTAAACCGTGAATTTAAGGCAAAAGGTTTTACAAAGCTCATCATGCTACTGCCCCTCGTCAGTACTCCTGTTGCTATTGGTATCGCATGGAACCTCTTTTATGATCCAACTATCGGGCTTATGAACTTTATGCTTGTTCAACTGGGCTTGCCTAAGCTGGCATGGACAGGATCCGCCTCGACTGTCATTCCATCGCTAGCATTAGTCGATATTTGGCAATGGACACCAATGATAGCTCTTATTATGCTCTCGGGGCTCGCAAGCCTATCGAATGAGCCCTATGAATCGGCACGAGTCGATGGAGCTACGGAATGGCAGATATTCTGGCGCATAACTTTGCCAATGGTAATGCCCACTCTTTTGACCGCCATTATTCTGCGCACAATCGATGCGCTTAAAACCTTCGATATCATTTACGCAATGACGGGCGGGGGGCCAGGCTATGCTTCTGAGACACTCAATATCATGGCGTTCAAGTATAGTTTTGAATATTTTCGAATGGGACAAGCGTCTGTGGTTCTGATAATTTTATTTTTATTGGTACTTGCTATGAGCCTCTTGATTGTTCGGTTGCGGAAATCTTTGGAACTATGATGATGAAATGAGGACTTGAATGAGAAAATCATTTATCAGAAAGATTTTGTTTTTTATTCTAGTTGTTGCTATAATCGTTCCACTGCTTTTCCCTTTCGTATGGATGCTCACTTCTTCGTTCAAGACTCAGGTTGATATCGTAGCATGGCCGCCAAAGTTGATATTCAGTCCGACATTCCAAAATTATAAGCGCGTTTTTAGCGAACAAAATTTTTTGAAATATTTCATAAATTCATCGATTATTGGAATTTCTTCGGTATTCTTTTCTCTTCTTATGGGTTTGCCAGCCGCCTACTCTATTGCTCGGTTTAGCCAGAAAAAGCTTTCGATTTTTATCCTCATTGCACGACTTATGCCGGGAATATCTTTCTTGATGCCCTGGTATATAATCTTCTCGAGATTGAAGCTCATGGACAGCTATGTTGCTCTCATCCTATCGCACATGCTGATAACTCTTCCAATCATCGTTTGGATCATGGAGAGTTATTTTGAAACAATTCCACTTGAGATCGAAGAATCGGCGATGGTGGATGGTGCAACCAGGCAGCGAGCTTTTCTTGCTGTGGTGCTGCCTATAGCGGCTCCCGGAATTGTGACTTCTGTCACGCTTTCCTTTATATTTTCTTGGAATAACTTTATGTTTGCGCAAGTTTTGAGCATGGAGAAGACAAAAACATTACCTCTTGCAATATACAACTTCGTCTCCTATGCAGAAGTCGATTGGGGAGCAGTAATGGCTGCTGCTGTGGCAATTATGGCTCCTGCAATTATTCTGACCATGATTTTTCAAAAATATGTTGTACAAGGCCTAACAATGGGAGCCGTAAAGGGATAAGCGAGATAGCGTGTCGGAACTCTAAATTCGAATAGCTCTTTATACGCTTTACTACTTGACCTCGGTCAGCGGATGACATATACAAGCATTAGTAGATGGATCAGGTTTCTCTTATCAAGAAGAGTTGACCGGGCTTTTGCGCAGCGGGACATGATTCCTGCGGGACCAATGGAAATGTCTGCATACATAGGATAAGGATGCAGCAGACAAATTACATCTTTGGAGGTTCTCAATGCAGGAATCATCAAAAAAGCTCGGATATGCCGAAGGAATAGCTTCAGTAGTCATCAATACACTGCTTTTTGGGCTAAAGATTTGGGTTGGTAAAGCTTCATCTAGTGTGGCCATGACCGCTGATGCATGGCATACGCTATCAGATACTCTTACCTCCATAGTAGTGATATTTGGTTTTTGGATCTCCAGCCGCCCAGAAGACGAAGAGCATCCTTTTGGTCATGGAAGAGCGGAAGTCATTGCTACTATAATAATTGCTACTCTTTTAGCAGTTGTTGGCATAAATTTTCTTAAAGATTCCATTCAGCAGTTGATAGTGCAGAGAAGCGCAAGCTTCAGTACCGTTGGCCTTGTTGTATTTGCAATCTCTGTAGTAGTAAAGGAAGGGCTGGCGCGATTCTCGATTTGGGCCGGAAAGAAAACAAATAGCCAGTCGCTCCTTGCAGATGGCTGGCATCATAGGAGCGATGCACTAGCTTCCTTAATAATCGTAATAGGAGCGATACTAGGGAAATACCTTTGGTGGGTTGATGGAGTTTTAGGTATTGGTGTATCGGCATTGATTCTCTATGCGGCCTACGATATAGCTCGCGTTGCTTCCAATTCTCTTATGGGCGAGAAGACTGGCGATGATTTGACTAAAAGAATCAAGAAAATAGCGACTGAGGCTAGCCCAGAACTCAAGGATATTCATCATATACATGTACATAGATATGGAGATCATCTCGAGATAACTCTGCATGCAAGACTTGACAAGAAAACCGATATAGAAGATGCTCATGAGCTTTCTACGAAGCTTGAGCAAAAGCTGAGAAATGAACTTAAAGCGGATACGACTGTCCATATCGAGCCGGTAAAAGAAGCATGAATAAGCAATAGCGGCTGGTACAAGCTAATCGCAGCTTCCTTTAATGGTCAGTAAGGGGAGAAAGAGCGCTGCTGTATTGGCCTGCCTATGGAGACTTTTCTGTCTAAAATCATTATATTTATATTATAGGTGATAAATCGAAAAATATGATAAAAATGCCTTTCAGAGCACTTGACAACTATGGATAGATTTGGTAGTTTCATCGAGCGCTCTATAGACTTAGTGCTAAGAGGGCATAGCAGTAAAGAGGCTCTAGAGGGGCTGAGTTACTGTGAGGGATCTATGAGAGAAGTAAATAGGGAAGGGGATAGAGGAAGGTTTTTCGAGTAGTGTACGTATAGGGGAGACTTTATAGGTATGCTATGGGAGAGACGGATTGAGCCGGTAGAGGATATCTTAGGAAATAAGGTATATCTGCTTGAGAGGGTTAATAAGTCAAGAGAATCTGACAGGCGAAAGTCTGTTAGGATACATTATGGAGAGTTTGATCCTGGCTCAGAACAAACGCTGGCGGCG